>NZ_JACLCT010000019.1:0-81829 GCF_014218915.1 Chryseobacterium sp. C2(2020) | reverse complement strand
AATACTTACAGTTGTATCTCAACGAGTTTATTTACAAATTAAACAGACGGTATTTTGGAGACAAACTCTTTGACAGACTAGTAATTGCGAATATAACAGGTGCATAAACGGATAATCAGTAAATTTAATAATAAATTGGAAAAGGAAAAAGACATATTAGACAATCTTGAACTACGTTCAGAAAACGTGCAGGATATTCTCACGCAGCCGCCACATTGGATGATTCGATGGGGAAACACGGTAATTTTCGTCATTCTCCTGATGGTTCTCTTGATGAGTTATGTAATTAAATATCCTGAGTTTATACCTGCCCCCATAGTCGTAACTTCCAAAAATCCACCTGAAAAACTTGAAGCAAGAACAAATTCTAAAATTGAAAAAATTTTAGTGAAAGATCATCAGTCTGTAAATAAAAATCAAGTCATGATGGTGCTTCAGTCAGCTGCTGATTACAAGGATATTCTAGCTCTAAAAGATATAGTTGATTCAATGTCATCATCACAAGTTCTCTACTTCCCTACTCAACAGGCATCAACCTTCAAACTTGGCGAAATACAGGGAGAATACAATAGTTTTGCAAAAGCATTGCAGGATGAAAAACTTTTTACTCGTCTTAAGCCCTATGCTCCTGAAAATATTGCAGCAAACCAAAGTCTTGGGGAATACAGGGCAAGGATTGCTACATTACAACAGCAGCGGAACTTAGAAGTTACAAAATTTGACCTTACCAAAAAAAATACTTGCGCTCCCAAGAATTGTTCAATCAAGGTGTAATTGCCGCGATGGAACTAGAAAATGAAAAAACAAAATTTCTACAGGCAGAACAAAATTTGAAAAATATCAATATAACATTGTCACAGATGCAGGAAGCGGTTTCAAATCTAAATAAAACCAAAAGCGGTGCATCAATAAATACTGAGAAAGATAAGATTACATACAGCTCCCAAACGCTCCAATTATTTGAACAGCTAAGAAAATCACTGAGACAATGGGAACAAAATTATCTCATTATTTCTTCTACTGAAGGAGTAGTTAGTTTCCAACAATTTTGGGGCGAGAACCAATTTGTAAAACCCGGTGATATTGTGATGTCTGTTCTACCCAATGATAAGGAATTAGTTGTTGGTCGGATGTTGATTCCATCAGTGAATTCCGGTAAAGTTAAACCAAATCAAAAGGTTTTAGTAAAGCTTGATAATTACCGATACCAAGAATATGGAATCGTTGAAGGCAAGGTCCAAAACATTTCTCTTACTCCAGATGATAAAGGGAACTATTATGTTGACGTTTTGCTTCCAAAAGGATTGCGGACTTCTTTTGGGAAAAAGTTGCCATTTGACAGAGAGCTCAAAGGAAGTGCCGAGATTGTCACCGAGGATTTAAGGCTAATTGAAAGGTTTTTCTATCAAATTAGGAAATTGTTGGGGTATCAAGCTTGATGTTTTTTTTAAAAAAATAATTGTTAATGCTAAGATTTCTTACAGAAACGAGGGATTTCCGTGCATTATTAGTGCAAATTCTCAACAAATAAAGTCATCTTTTTCAAAAACCTGCCTGATTTAACCACAGGCAATTTTTCAACCTGCGTAAATTGGGCACATCCCAATCACAAAGCCGCGTAAAAAAGCCCATTTCCAAGAGAATCTTTTTCATTATTTTTAATTCCAAGATTATCTAAACTAAAATCTAAAAAATAACTCTGAAATAATCATCTACAGAATTTTCAGTCCTTCCGATTCTTTTGTTAAATATGCACTCCCAAAGTAACCACCTGCGAAAAATAGACACAAGTTCAAAATCAACCTGGGTAAAATAGACCCACCCTACATTTTCCTAAATGATAAGCATTCTGACAAAAATTTCAATGATAAAAAGACACACCTTCCTTCAAAACCTGCACCAAATAAACTTATCTTTTTCAATAAGTTGGGTAATTTAGCTACAGGTTATCATGCAACCTGCGTAAATCAGCCACATCCTACTCGCAAACGTGGGTAGAAAAGTTACACCTCAATTCTCCCCGTTTTCCATGTTTTTTTCCTTCCAAAGCAACTTTATCATAAAAAACCGCAAAACAACCCTAATATAAGCATTCGAGGAACCTTTTCAGACCTCTAAAAAAATCAGTAAACTTTTGTTGCAAGATGTGTCTTTGTACCCACAAACTTTTCAAGTTTTGGGACAAAGACGGTCTTGCCTTTTTGCAAAAGGGGAAAAAACGGCGGAACTTGTTTTTTTTAATCACCAAATCTGGTTCAAGCATCTAAACTCGTCTAAATTATTCTTTTTTAATCTTCGGAGAATCTAAACTCGTCTAAATTGTTCTTATTTAGCCCACGCCCCATGAACACTATTGTTTTCACGGATTTGATGTCCCAATTTTGCAACAGAAATTTTAATCAAAAAAATGAAAGCAACCCTCTATGTTCTCCTGACACTTTTTGCCATCAACCTCAATGCGCAGGTCGGAATAAACACACAGACACCCGAAACTACTTTTGATGTAGTAGGAAAACCAAACGACACCTCACATCATGACGGGATTATTCCTCCAAGGATAACGGGCGACCAGTTGGCGAACAAGTTTTACACACAGGCAAAAAAAGGTGCGGTTGTATTTGCCACCGCTCCGGCTTCCAATCTTTCGGGGCAGGTCATCAATATTTCAGAATCAGGAATGTATTATTTTGACGGCAACGTATGGCAGAATTTCGCAAAGGAGAAACAGCCTGTCGAATACAGAATTGTACTCACCTTCGATCCCAACAGCACCGCCGCACTGACAGCAACTTCAACTTGGTCCGCCCCTGTAAACTATTCGGGAAATAGCCACGCCTATCTTACCTCCTCAAAATATTACACCATCGGAACCAAAAATTTCGGAGGACTAAAGGGAGCGGTTTTGTTCAGAAAAGTACAGGGAATTGTAAATGTATGGTTTCAGATGTACAGGTCTTCTGATTCCGCACCGATTACGGGAAACGCCTTCATCAGCATTGCGAGCATCTACAGCGACATCGGATACATTCCCAACCAGATTGTCTTACTGCATACGGAAAATTCCACGCAATATTTTCCAGCCCTGCTGGAGAATTACAGCATCCAGATTCCGCAAACCTCCCTAAACGCAATGTCCACATCCTACTACACCTACGGAGAAGTTCAAGGATATTCCAACTGGATCAAGCCTTATCTGCCCTAATTGATGATTCAACAAAGTCCTTAATGGAAAAAGAAGACTACATAAAATTCAGAATATCCAAAACCAAAAAACAGGACTGGAAAAAAATATGCAAAGACAGAAACCTCACATTGACCGACTTACTGACGGCATCAGTTGAGAACAGAATTTTAGACAACGAAAGAAGACAGATACTGGCGTTCATTGAAAAACAAGACAACGTCTTCATCAAGATAGAGACCAACATCAACCAGGTAGCGAAAATTGCAAACGGACAAAAGTTTATTTCGGAATCAGAACTGAAAAACTTCACCGCAAAGCTTTCAGAAATCGCCAAATTGAAGAAGCAGCAAAACCAAATCTTCGAAAAGATCTATGAAATGCTCGCAAAATGATTGTCAAGATTATTCCTGCTTCAGGCTCGGATTTTCACGGCGTTCAGTACAACGACAAAAAGATGGAGAAAGGAACAGGAGAACTGATGCTGATGAAAAACTTTCCCTCCTTCATCAATGGGGAAAGCAGTCCGGAGCAGGTTCGGGACTACTTCAAATCCATTTCAAAAAATGAGAAGGTAAAGAAACCACAGTTCCACGCCGTCATTTCTGCAAAATATCAGAATCATGGCAAGGAAGAAATCACCGAAATCGCCAAAGACTTCATGCAGGAAATGGGCTACGGAAAACAGCCGTTCATAGTTGTTTACCACAGCGACACCGAGAACAACCACGTCCATATCGTCTCCACAAGGGTTGACAAGCAGACCGGAAAGAAAATCAACGACAGTTACGAACGCTTGAAAGCCCAAAAAGCATTGGCAGATACACTAGAAAAACGATACGGAGTAAGTTCCGAGGAAAAATTAGAAAAACTGCTAAACTATCAAATTGCTTCACTCAGCCAACTGGAACTCCTGCTTGAAAGAAGCGGGTTCAAACTAACTAAAGACACAAATGATGAAAATGACTTTTCCATTCTGAAGAACGGGGTAAAACTTAAAACCATCCACGGTAACCAAATCAGTTTTACCCCCAATTCGGACAACGGACGAATGAGACAGCTGAAAGCCATTTTGAGCAAATACAAAGACCTCTGTTCCAATAAAGTCTTCAAGGTAGAGGACAGAAGGGCGCAGGAATCACTGCTACCGGAAGAAAGGCACAGCGACCATTGGAAACCCAAGATAGAGTTCGAGAGCGAGCTCCAGAAAAAATTGCGGGACATCTACGGACTGGATGTGGTCTTCCACCACAAGGACGGACAGAAACCCTTCGGATACAGCATCATCGACCACAAATCGGGAAAGGTGTTCAAGGGAAGTGAGATCATGAAGATGGACGACCTGTTTGAGATGACCGATGAGAAAATTGACAAGAAACTTTTTGAAAGTCTAAAGGACTATAATCTGGCGGACAGTTTTTCAAAACAAATATTAATGGAGCATCTGAAACGCCAGAATCCCGAAAACGCTATAATAGAATTTATGCTTTTCGAGTCTAAGAAAATAAAGAACAGGGAGGTTTTCAACGCCATAAAAAACGAGGTAAAGGATTATGTCGAAACACAGAATAACAAGGATGTCCACCTCATAAAATCGGAAGATGGAAAATATTATGCCGTCCACTCCAAACTGCATTATGTGGGTTCATTGGAAAACTTAATTGGAGAGAATGCCTATCAAAAATTCCTCAATCCAAGCAAAGAATTGACACCGGAAAGTAGAGATGAAAATCTTTCCAAGGAACTGGATAGAACCATAGACGACCTGATTTTCCAATTCACCAAACCGTCGGGAGGAACAGGGAGAGACCCTGCCGAAGAAGAGTTAAGAAAAAGACGCAAAAATAAAAAAAGAACATAAGAATGATCATCACATTTGCCACCCAAAAAGGCGGAACAGGGAAAACCACCCTCGCCATCGCATTCGCCAACTATCTCTCCAGAATTTCTACAAGGAAGATCAAGGTGTTTGATTTCGACTACCAAAAATCCTTCTTCAACAAATGGAGGGAGGATGCGGACTCGGAACTGCCCAAACTCTACGAGGTGGAAGTCATTGGCGAAGATGACGATGAGCCGCCTTTCGAGGACTTGGAACAGGTTGTCGACCTGAAAGAAAGCAAAGACCTGTTCCTGTTCGATCTGGCGGGAACACTGGACCAGAGATACAGCGATGTTTTGGTGTACAGCGACTTCATCATCATTCCCTTTGAGTATTCCGATGTGTCCGTAAAATCAACCTTGGTATTCAAAAATCTTCTGGGTTTGTTGGAAAGCGAGGCGGAAAGAATCTTCATCCGCTCCAAATACGACAAGGGCTACAAATATCTCAACCAAAAGGAAATGGATATCGAGTTGGCAAAATACGGAACTCTACTAGAAAATCCCGTGTTCAAGAGAAACTGCCTCCAAACCATCGACACGAGAAAACTCACCTACGAGCAAAAATACGCCGTAAAGAAGCCGTTCGACGAAATTATACAGCAGATCAGCGAGGTCAAAAAAGTTGCGCTTTAACGAGAGACAAAAGAGACAAGAAAAAAATAATCCATAAACCACAAACCTCAAATCAATACATTATGTTAAAATACTCACTCATCCTTTTAGGAGCCTACTTTCTGTACTATGCCGGAAATATCGTCTACGACCTTTTCCTAAAAAAAGAGAAAACCGTTCAGACCGATGTTGCAGAAGAATACTCACTCGGCGACTTTGCACAGGCGGAGAATGAGGAACCCACCTTGATCGGCATCGAGGATGTGGAAAATCTCAAAACCCCGAAATCATTCCTAAAAAGCGAACCCATTCCGATTCAAAGACAGAACAATTTTGAAGACAATCCCAGTTTGGAAGAATTGAGGAAACGATTTGAAGAGGAAGAGGATTTGGATGGGACCAGCTCAAAACAGCCCGAAACCAAACACCATGAAAATCCGCCACAGCAAACGGAAATCAGCAAAAAGCCAGAAATTATTGAGCCAATAGTTTCCAAGAAAAAAAATGATGCACAGAGCAAGAAAGACCAATGGAAAGAATTTGTCAACCTTTCTGAAACCAACGTAAAACTGGTGGACAATATTGAGGGACAAAAGGTTTACCACTCGACGATTTAACCAATTTACCATACATAACTAACCTAAATTTTAAAAATGATGAAAAATTTTATCAGAAAAAACGTGACAAAAAAGAAAGTTCTAACCCTTGCCTTGGTGATGCTGGCAATGACCCCGATGCTTGCGCAGGGCGGAGCGACCGCCATCTCCAATGCCGCTTCCGACATTAAGGACTATTGGGACCCCATCAAGCTGATATTAAAGGCAGTCGGTGGACTCGTAGGATTTATCGGAGGATTGAGGGTGTACAACAAATGGACGAACGGCGACCAGGATGTCAACAAAGAAATCCTCGGCTACGGCGGTGCGATGATCTTCCTTATCGTGGTTCCGGAATTTGTAACCGCATTCTTTGCTTAAGATGGGATACTACCTGTACAAGGGGCTCAAAAAACCCCTTGTATTCTTCGGACTCAAAGGCAAATACATCATTTATGCGGTAGCCGTCATCGGCGCAGGTGTGGTTGCGGCACTCATCTTATCCAAATTCGGATTGCTGGGTTCATTATTAGGTTTATTGGTAACCGCAGGAGGTGTCTACCTCATTTTCAAGAAGCAGGACAAAAACGGACTCTACGACAAGACCAAAAATTTTGACCAGATATTCATTTTTCCAAAAAAACTCAACAACAAAAGATTTTTAAAAGATGGTAAAGACAAAGAAACAGGCATTTGACATTCCCTTCATCGGCTACGATTACGGAAAGGATTTTGGATGGGATTTTGATGTCCTCTTCGGACAGTACGGGAATCCGATTATCGGCATCAGAATTAAGAACATTGTGGAACAGTATTCCGCCGACCCAGACAACTACCTGAACTTCCATACCGTGCTGAATCAAGTCGTATCCATTATTGGCGAAGGAAGAATCGTTCAAAAACTCGACATCTTTTCCAAAAAGAGATATACCGCCGAATCCTCCAACCAGTTCCTCCAGCAGAAATACTCCGAGCATTTTGACGGAAGACTATTTAAAACCATCGAAACGGTACTCCTGTTTACGGACATTGTGGACGACAAACTCAAGAAGAAAAACAAGCACTACCAGTTTTCCGAAAAAAGTTACAAGGAACTTCGCGACAAATGCCAAAAGGTGTTGATGCTCTTGAAGCAGAGCGGTTGCGAACCCCAATTTTTATATGAGAAAGATTTTGAATACTACATTTCGGGTGTATTGTCGATGCAGTTTACGGAAACCCCGGTTTTTGACAATATCAAAAGTACCAACGAATATCTCCAAATCGGAAACCGCTTCGTCAAAAATATTTCCTATGTGGATGTCGAAAATATCGACCTGCCTTCAGAAATAGATCCTTTTTCCATATTGGGAGGAAACGGAGCAGCCTCGGAAACGGCGGTGGACAACTTCACCTTCATCAACGAATTGGAGGATTACGAAACCATCATCTACAATCAGGTCATCACCATTCCTCTGCAGGCGCAACAACAGCGGGAACTCGACAAAAAGAAAAAGAAGCACGAGGGGGCGGCAAACAACTCTCCATCCAACGCCATTATTGCGGAAGAAATCCAAACGCTTCTCCACAATATCGCCATCGACGGACAACTCGTGGTCAATGCCCATTTCTCCCTAATATTTTCAACACATACACTGGAAAAAATGGAAGGAATACAGTCGATGATCGAGAACAAGCTTTTTACGAAAGGAATTATCGTCTCCAAGAACGCCTACAACCAGCTCGAACTATTTCGCTCCGCCATTCCAGGCAATGCCACGGAACTTCGGGAATACGATTTATTTATGACGACAAGCGAAGCGGCCTTGTGTTTTTTTTTTAAAGAAAGTTACCCCGTGAACGAGGAATCCAATTTTTATCTGCGTTTTACCGACCGACAAGGCGTTCCATTGAAAGTTGATCCGGCGGACTTGCCGATGAAGACAGGAAGAATCAACAACCGAAACAAGTTTGTCCTCGGTCCGTCAGGTTCTGGAAAGTCCTTCCTGATGAACAATATCGTTGAGCAATACCTGACCTACAATTATGACGTGGTCATTGTGGACACGGGAGATTCCTATTCGGGAACCTGCAAATACAAAGGCGGGAGATACATCCAATACACTGAAGAAAAACCAATCACCATGAATCCTTTTTTGATGAACAAGAAAGAGTTCAACATCGAAAAAATAGAATTTTTGACCAATTTGATTTTCCTGATTTGGCAAGGTCCCGATGCCACGATGTCGTCCGCACAAAAATCTATTTTGGACAATGTGCTGATGTCGTATTACCACCAATATTTCAATTCGGGAACCAGGTGGTATGAGCATAAGACCTCGGAGGAACTCATTCTCTATCTGAACAAATACAACATCCACGAGGAAGACATTATTTCAGATTTTGAGAACCAGTCGAACGGACAGTACAACTATTACGATATTTTGGGAATCGCTTTCGATGCAGGTTCTGACGAGATTAAGGAGGCTTTCCGAAAACTCGCCATCGAATATCATCCGGACAAAAATATGAACAACCCGAATTACGACAGCGAAAAATTCTACAAGGTTTACGAAGCTTATGAAACCTTGAACGATGAAGATAAGAGAAAAATCTACAATGAGACGCAACTCATCCTCATCAAGTCCAACGAGATTATCAGGCAGCCGAAAACGGCGGAAGAATGGAACGAGTCCTTCCGAAAAACCATCATCAAGAAAATTAAGGAGCTCGAAGAAAAATTGGAGGCAAAAGAACTTTCCTTCAACGGATTCTATGACTACTGCGATAAATTTCTGCCCCTTTACCTGAACAATAAGAAACACCACATCACCGAAAAGGAATTTAATCTAAGGACATTCTTGTTCGTGCTGAAGGATTTCTACAAAGGCGGAAGATATGGAACGACACTCAACGAAAGTGCAGACAACACGCTCTTTGACGAACCATTCATCGTCTTTGAAATCGACAATGTGAAAGACAACCCGAAACTGTTTCCGATCGTGACACTCATTATCATGGATACCTTCATCCAGAAAATGCGTCTCCGAAAAGACCGAAGAAAGGCGCTCATCATCGAGGAAGCATGGAAGGCGATTGCCAGCAAACTGATGGGCGGATATATTCTCTATCTCTACAAGACGGTTCGGAAATTTTGGGGAGAAGCAGTGGTTGTTACCCAGGAATTGGACGACATCATCGGAAATGCCGTCGTAAAAGACAGTATTATTAATAACTCGGACACCTTCATATTGCTGGATCAGACCAAGTTCAAGGACAACTTCGACAAGATTGCATCACTGCTTTCATTGAACAAGGTGGAACAAAACAAGATTTTCACCATCAATAATTTGAACAACAAATTTGGAAGAAGCCGTTTCAAGGAATTTTATCTGAAGCGGGGTTCCAAAGGAGAAGTGCACGGCAATGAGGTTTCCTTGGAGCAGTATTTAACCTACACCACGGAAAAACCAGAAAAATCCGCAGTCGAATACTATGTCCAACAATACGGAAACTACGACGAGGCTTTGCAAAAAATTGTAGGCGATTTGAAAAATTTCGGAGACAGCCTTGAAAACTTGGTATCGCTCGTCAACCTTTATCAAAAGCCATTGGACAAAAAGGTGGTTTCCTATTACAGGATGATGAAGAAGACGCACAAAGGGCAAAATATCTTCAAAATCATCTCGCAGGAATTGGAAAACCGAAATATCCATTTTTCAGAATTAATCAACCAAAAACACGAGGAATATGAAAAAGTATAAGCCCCAAAATCCCCAAAGGGGACTTTCAATAAATTCCCTCTCTTGGAGGGTTTGGAGGAGGCTTTTCCTGTTGATTCTCCCCCTTTGGGGGACATGGGGCTTCTCCCAAAACACCTACATCGACCCGACGGTAACGGCGGCGATGATCCTCTATTCAGAAAACTTGAAAGCCAAGCAGAACGATGTGATTGATGAAACCTCCAAACTGAAGGATGCCCAAGCGTGGGTGGGAACCCAGATGGTGGTTGCCAACGATATTCAGAATAAGATTCTGAAAGGTCTGAAGGAAGTTTCGGGAACCTTGCAGAACGGAATCCAGGTGAAGGAGATTTATTCGGAACTCAACAAATGCTACAATTATTCATCGCAGGTAGTTCAGTTGGCATCGGCACATCCACAATATGCCATTTTCGGGGTAAAGGCTTCACAGAAAACCTATGAACAGAGTATAAAAATAGTGACTGATGTCTCCGACATCCTCGCCTCGGGAGAGCTGAACCTTGCCACTGCGGGAGACCGATACAAGATATTGCACAACATTTCCGAGAATGTCAAAAACCTAAAGCTTTGGCTTCTGGCAATCAAGTTAAGACTGGAAAAAGCCAATCGTTTGGGATTCTGGAACTCCATCAATCCATTTGCAGGATACATCAATACCGACAAGGGAATTGTAGAAAATATTATGAACCGATACAAAAGAAATTTCTAGCCCCTGTCCCCAAAGGGGAACAATGTAAAAAAATAAGATGAAAATGAAACATCCCATAATTAACGCTTTAAAAAGCCCCCTTCGGGGGTTTGGGGGCTTGCTGATTTATTTTGTGCTCACTTCATCCAGTGGCGGCTCCACGCCGTCTTGGCAGCAGGAAAACGTATCCTTTCCGATGATGAACCTAGAAATCAAGGCGACGATGGATGAAAACGAGAGGCAGAAGGAGATGCGGAAAAACCAAATTGCCAATGCCACGGTGGAAACTGCCAACAAAACCCAGTGGAACAATTTCAAGGACAAGGTGACCAAAATTCAGGACAGACTTCGAATCGTATCGTTCGCCATTCAAGCGATTCCCACAGGAATTGCGATGAGCAGGGAGATTACGAAAATCACCCAAAACCAGCAAGCCATTATCCATGAAATCAGTACCGCACCTTATTCCATCATCGCGGTTCTGCCTTCACAGGTTCAGTTTGTGGATGATCTGCAAATGGTGACGAGGCTGATTGTCGGGATTGTGGTTTCCTATGGGGCAATGAACCAGATGGAAAAGTCGGAGCGCAAGATTTTATTGGATTATGCCTTGGGAGAAGTCAAGACGCTGAGCAGAAATTCTACCCATATGCTTTTAAAGATTCGGGACATCAAGGCAAAAGTCTTACGAAACAAAAGAGCCTTTCAATACTATGTGAATCGGGACAAACAGGTGGTCGAGAACATTATGAAAAACATCAAATCCTTTTAAAAATGAGAAAACTATTTATCGGAGGAATCTTGTTTTTTTCTGTTGGTTTTGTAAGCGGACAGCAGATTGTTATCAACGACAAACTCTTGGTGCAGATGACCACCAACCACGGCGTAAGGCTGGGAAGCGAGCAGGCATTTCTAAACTCTTATGAAAAACAGAAGGAACTGTACGACGACATTAAAAACAAGACTGCACAGGTCATCGCCATTCAGGAATACATCTACCAACAACTAAAAAATGTCAACTCGGCACTCACGCAGAGCAAAAAGTTAATCTATCTGTACCAATATCTGGGAAAGGTAGCGAACAACTCCAACAAAATGCTGGACTTGTCGGCGCAACATCCAGAATATGCCGTCTTGGTTTCCAAATACTATGTCGAAATCGGCAAACAGACCTTAAAACTCAAGCAGGAAGTCACGCAGGATATTTTGAACGAGAACAAGGATTTCCTGATGGATCCGATGGACAGGGAGATGCTTATTGAAAAGGTGTTTACCCGAGTTCGGAACATCAATGGAAACATCCTCTACATCATATTGCGGTTAGAAAACGCCAAGAAGATTCCGTACCTGTACCAGGTTCCAGTGCTAAGAAACTACCTCAATATCGACAGGGCGATTGTCGGAGACATTATCCAGAAATACAAATACATATTCAATTAAAAAGATGAAAAAATTAGTTAAAAAATTTGCCCTCGTTCCGCTTTTGCTGACAGCAGTCGGCGTATTCGGGCAGTTTACCGTAAAGCGTTTGAACGACCCCTCCATCGTAGCCCAGCACAAAAGGATGGTGTTCCAGAGTTGGGGCGATTGGCGTCCCTATCCAAAATACCTTTTGGGGATTCAGACCAACTTCGCGTATGCCACCGTTTGGGGAATGTGGGCTCCCAGCAGAAACAGGGATTATAAGGATGGAGAAGATATCCGACCGCTAAAACCGACGGGACTTCAAAACCAGCGTTTTGCCCAAGTGAAATTTCAAGAGGAAGAGGCAAAAAAGATAAAGGCGGCATCCGACACCATCTATAAAAGAAGCGTCCAAGACTTTGCCCATTGGACTTCGGCGACGGTCGATGCAGACCCGCTCTGGTTGCTCTACTACAAAAGGATGCTCAGACCCATTACCGAATTTCCAGACAATCCTCAAAACTTTATCGAATGGAGGCTGAAGAACCAGCAAACCTACGAAACGCTCAATACCACGGGAACTTTAAAAAGACTTCAGGAGGAATTGGACTTAATCAAGGAAAAATATTCAATGTCGAGGTCGATGGATATGCCGAGAGGAAAACGCTTTTTGATGTACCATGACACCCTTATCAAATGGAGAAGGTTCGTGCAGGAATTAAGGAAACACAACGATAAGACGACACTTCTTTTGGACTATAAAAATATTCTGAAAAACCATTCGCCTTATGCATTGCCACAGGCTTGGACTCCCGCTTCCGACAAGCAGATCATCCACAACACGATGCAGCAGTACAAACATAAATTTTAGTGATGAAAAGAAATACTACACCCTTATTTTGCCTCTTGGCAATATTGCTGCCGATAATCGGCTTTGCCCAAACCGACGGCGACTACAGCAACCTGCTCCAATTTCTAAAGGGCGACGGCGCATTTGAGAAATGGTTTATGGAGGTCTTTACCAAACTGGACAACAGCGTTCAAGACGGTGCTGTCGGATCCGCTTTGGTTGGAAGGGCGATCGGAGGACTGGGAGCGTTGATGTATCTCGGATACATGGGTTGGCAAATGGCGGCGGGCGACCGGGAATGGGAAATCACCCCGATGCTCAAACCAATCCTCATTGGATTTACCCTGGTGTATTGGAGTGGTTTTGTCAATCTGATTCAGGCACCCTTTGAAGCCATTGCAGAACCGGGAATCGCCATTTTCAGCGACATTGAGTCCGAAGTGAATGATTTGAGGATTCAACGATTCAAGAAACAGCAGCAGCTACTCGATGCCGTCATCAAACTGAAAGCCGACGAGGATGCGAAGCAGGACGTCATCAACAACACCGGCAAAGATGCCGACGACTCTTGGTTCGACATCAGCGAGGGACTGGACAAACTCATCCAACCCATCAAGGAATGGCAGTTACGGATGGAGTTCCAGCTCCAAAAACTGGTTGCAGAAATTATCGAGTTCGTTTGCCTTTCCATCCTTCGAATCTGTGTCTACCTTATTTTCTTCATCCAAAAAATTTGGGCCTACATCCTCATTATTTTGGGGCCTATTGCGGTAGGTATGGCGCTCGTTCCAGGATTTGAAAACTCGCTGTACAGCTGGGTTTCCAAGTTCATCAACATCAACCTATACACCTTTGTAGCCTATACCATCATCAATATTGGTCAGCAACTGATCGCTTCGGGTTATGAAATGGAGATTGAGCGGTATGACACGCTTTTAACCAATGGAACCATCACCAATTTAGATGCCTTGATGGTTTATGTGAGCAATTCGGGAATGATCTACAACCAGCTCTTTACCTGTGTCGCCTATATCGTGACGGGAATCGGGGTATTGATGACGCCCACCATTGCCGACACCATTGTTACAGCGGGAGGTGCAGGTGCGATGACCAAGATGAAGAGTGCTGCTGGAAGAATGGCGAGTGCCGCTAAAACAACGGTATTGGCAGCCAAAACCGGTGGAGCTTCCGTAGCGGGAGCAGCAGCAAAATCGGCTGCATCAGGTTCCGCATCGGGAATGGTCAACAGTGCGATGAATAACAACAAAAAATAAATAAGATGCTGATCAAAAATATCGAACAAAGAATAAAAATCAACAAGGTAGTTTCGCTGGGAACAATAGCATTTGCCGTAATTATCGTATTGGCGGGCTTCTTCTTTGCCTATCGGATGATTCAGGATTCAAGAAAATCCATCTACATTTTGGACAACGGGGTTCCGGTACTGGCAAAGCAGACCGATGTCTTGTTAAACAGACCCGTAGAATACAAAGCCCAAATTGAACTGTTCCACCGACTATTTTTCACCTTGGCTCCCGATGATGCCTACATCAAGGAGAATATTCAAAAATCACTGTACCTCATTGACGACAGCGGAAAAAAAGAATACACCAATCTCAAGGAAAAAGGCTTCTACAACCAGATTGTGGCCTCCAGTTCCATGGTCAGTATTCATACGGATTCCATCTCGCTCAATATGGAGCAACAGAAATTCTCCTTTTTCGGAAAGCAGATGATTACCAGAAAGTCTGCCGTGATTACAAGAAAATTGATTACCGAAGGATACTTTGAGGACATCATCCGAAGTCCAAACAATCCGCACGGTGTGATGCTTAAAAATTGGAGGATTATCGACAACGAGGAAATCTCCAACCAAACCAAAAATTCCTATTAAAGATGAAAAATTTTCTAAAACAAACCGCAAAAAAGGGATTGGAATGGGCGGCAAAAAATCCGAAGAAGTTTTTCACCCATTCGATGGTTTTTCTCTCCGTGTCTTTTATCGGATCGCTGATACAGGGAATTTTCTTTCCGAGCCAGTCGACATTTAAAATCAAGCCCCCAAACCTCTATTCCAAAAGCAACACGACCCAGCAAATTAATAAAAACCAAGAGAAAGAAATGGAGAAAATAGTTAATGAACTCAAAATTTTAAAAATGAAAAGGGACCGAAAAGAACTCCAAAAAGAAGACAGCCTGAGAATAGAATATTTGTACAACCAATACCAAGAACTGCAACATGGACATTAAGAAAATCAACTTTAAGGAAAAAAAATATGTGATGCCCCTTCTGGCATTGCCGTTCCTGCTGCTCTTTGTGTATGTAGGTGCCCAATTTACCAAAGAGGACACCTCTAAAAAGGACAAGCCGAAAGAACTTTCCCTGTCTCTGGGAGAAACACGGGACTCCATCATGACGAAGAACGATGCCTACGACGCCTTTTTCAAGAAGGACGACAACAGGACGATGCTCGGAGGATTGGACAAGGAAGAGGACAGTCTGCTCAGTTATGAAGACCAGTTGTCTTTGGACCAGAAAAGAAAGATCGATTCACTGAAGGCGGTCTCCAGCAGACAAAATCAGCAGGCGTCAAAAGGAGGCAACTCTTCCTATTACAATCCAAAACAGCAAAATGAGGACAAGGATTTCAAGAGGTCTTCTGAAATCATCCGAATGCTGAACGACAAGTCCAATGGGAAACAGGAAAATGAGCAACTTTCAGAAAATCAAAAATCTAGTAATCAAAATGCACAGCAAGACCCCGTAAAATATCTGAAACAGCAGATGCTCGTCATGGATTCCCTAGAAAAAGCGAGGGATCCCGAATACCAAGCCAAACTCTTGGCGGAACAGAAACTCAAGGCAAACAAGGAAAAGATGGACGAGTTCCTCAATTCCACCTTCAATGTCGGCAAGTCGGGAATCAACAGCGAGTTCAATGCCTTCTACAGGGAAAATGAGAACAGTTTTATCAAAGCCGTCATTGATGAAAACAACAAGGGATTTCTGGGAAGCAGAATCCGGTTCCGATTATTGGAAGACATCTTCGTCGGCAACAGAAAAATTGAGAAAGGCTCCATCCTTTACGGGCAAATCTCGGGATTTTCCATGCAGCGGGTTGACCTCAAGATTGTCTCGGTATTTACCAAGGGAGAAATTCTTCCCGTCAACCTTTCCATCTATGATATCGACGGTTTGAAGGGACTTTATGTTCCGGAAAGCGTCTTCAGGGACATGATTCGGGAAATGGGGAGCAACTCCGTACAGGGAACACAGATGGATATGGGCGGACAGGGATTTTTCACGAGCATCGGCTCAAAATTGTTCACTTCCACCTCCAAATCCATAGCCAACCTCATTAAAACCAACAAAGCCAAACTGAAATACAACTCCTATGTATTTCTCATCGACGAAAAACAGCTTAAAGACTCACAAAACCAACAAAAGAAATAAAAATGAAAACAGCAATCAATATCCTATTATTCCTTATATCCAACCTTTTTATTGCCCAAACCGCAACCAAGGAACAAGTCATTTCGGAATTGCCCGAACTAGTGATTACGGAGGGCGTCAACCTGCACATCATCTCACCGGAACCCATCCAATATGTGGATTTGTCCACCCAAAAACTCACGGGTGATCTACCGAACATCAATATCGCGAGAATCAAGATCACGGATGCTCCTACCAACGTCGACCCAAAGGAAAAGGCAAAAACCACCTCTTTATTGAATGGCGACAAAATAGGAATAATAACCGTTGTAGGTCAGTCTTTTATTGCCCAATATAAGGCTATTTACAGAAATTCGGAAAATAAAAACACCGTGACCAACATCCATATCCAGCCAGAAGAGATGCAGCCGATTGAACTGGACAAAACCCGTTTTTCCAACTTGGAGCTGACCAAGTTTGCGATGGACATCATCCAGAAGAAGACGGAAGAAAATCCAATCAGGGAGCAAAAAGACCTTAAACTCAGTATGCAGCTCAACAATGTGTACGTTATCAGCGACTACATCTTTCTCGATATGACCTTCAAAAACAGCTCGAACCTGAGTTACGATATCGAAGACCTAAAATTTTCCATCGAGGACAAAAAAATCTACAAGGCGACCAACAATCAAAGCATCGAGATGACACCGATTTTTAGACTTTACGCCCCGAAACATTTCAGGAAAAATTTCAGAAACATCTATGTCTTCAAAAAATTCACTTTTCCGAACAGCAAGGTGATGATGATCCGCCTGATTGAGGAACAACTCTCGGGAAGAACCATCGAGATGAAGGTGAATTATTCAGATATTTTAAAAGCAGATACATTTTAGTTATGAACCCATTACCAACAGAATTAATTATTGTCCTTCTCCTGGCGTTCATCGCTTTCATCGCTTCTTGCATATCCATATTTTTTTTATTCCGTCTCAGAAAAGCAAAGAAGGAAATAGAAAAGGAAATTATAAAAATGGCTTATCTGAAAGCGTGGTATAAGGAGATTGCAGTGAAGATTTATGGTAAAGACCGTATTGAGGAAAAAGAGAAAGAGTTTTTAAAAAACTACAATTTATAGGAAGTAATGCAGGAACAACAACACCAAATTAAGATTTACGGATTCCTTCAGAAGGCGGTTTATGCGGTCGTGGCATTGGATTGTGCGTCGCTTTTCTACCTCGATGCAGATATTCCTATAGTTTCAAATCTATTGAAAAATTTCTCGAAGATGAGTTTCTTTTACCCACCCATCAACGCAAAGTTTGCGACCCTGATTCTGATTGGATTGGTTGCTGTCGGGACAAAGGCGAAGAAGAAAAAGGATTTGAACATCGCCACGGAAATCGTAATCCCCATGATATTGGGCTTGTTGATGATTTTTTCTTCACTCGTTTGGCAAAACGAGGCAGGAAACTCCAAACTCCCTAAAATTTTTCCTGCACTGAATCTTTATCAGGTCATCTATGCCGTATTGTCTTTTTTGGGTGCAGTAATCCTTCAAATGGGAGCAGACGCCATCTCAAAACTCATGCAACAAAAAATGGGAAAAGACCGATGGAATGTAGAGGAAGAAAGTTTTGCCCAAAATCAGGAACTGGTAGAAACGGACACCTCGATCAATATCCCATATCTCTTCAGATACAGTAAAAAAATCAACAAGGGATGGGTCAATATCAATCCATTTCGTGGGACGATGGTGATTGGAACGCCTGGAAGTGGAAAGTCTTTCGGAATCATCAATCCCGCAATCAGGCAAATGATAGCGAAAGGCTTCTGCCTGTGTATTTACGATTTCAAGTTTCCCGATTTGGCGCAGATTGCCTACTACCATTATCTGTTGAAGAAAAGCAAAGATTCAGGGTATGAATACGATTTTCATGTCATCAATCTGAACGAGGTAGAAAAATCCAAAAGGGTAAATCCATTGAAAAAAGAATACATCCAAACCTTGGCGGAAGCACAGGAAATGGCGGAGTCAATGGTATCGTCGCTCCAAAAGGGAGGTTCAAGTTCGGGAGGCGGCTCCGATGCTTTTTTCACCCAATCTGCCATCAACTTTCTTTCGTCGAGTATCTACTTTTTTGCCACCTACGAGGACGGAAAATATTCGGATTTACCACATATCCTGTCCTTTATGAACCGAAGTTACAAGGAGATTTTTGACACACTTTTTACCAACGAGGAAATATTCTCACTGCTTTCTCCCTTTAAGACGGCGTATGAAAACAAGGCATTTGACCAGTTGGAGGGACAGGTCGGAACCTTGAAGATATTTCTCTCACGATTGGCGACCAAGGAAAGTTTCTGGGTGTTTTCGGGCGACGAAGTGGAACTAAAAATTACGAACAGGGAGAATCCTTCCATCCTGATTTTGGCATCCGATCCAGGAACGCAGGACATCAATTCCGCCCTTTATTCATCGGTTTTAAACAGGACTTTACGACTCATCAACTCCAAACACAATTTGCCGGGAGGAATTATTGCTGACGAGTTTCCCACCATCTACATACATAAAATCGACAACGTGGTGGCGACCGCAAGGAGCAACAAAGTGGCGGTCTTATTGGGACTTCAGGAAATCCCACAACTCCGACAGTTTTACAAAAAAGAAGTTGCCGACACCATTTCCGCCATTGTTGGAAATATCCTTTCAGGTTCCGCAAGGGACAAAAATACTCTGGAATGGCTGGAGAAACTGTTCGGAAAAATCAAGCAAAAATCCTATTCCCAATCCATCTCCCAACAAGGAACGACGACCAGCATCAACGAGAAAATGGACTTTATGATTCCTGCAGGAAAAATTGCGACGCTCAAAACTGGCGAAATGGTCGGAATGATTGCTCAGGGCGAGGAAAACGACACCGAGGAATACAAAACTTCGGCGATGAACGGCAAAATCAATTTGGATATGAAGGCCATCAAACAGGAAGAACACAACTATGTGAAAATGCCTTCCTATTACTCATTTGTCGACAAAATGGGAAACAATAGGAAAAACGATGTCCTGATGACCAACTTCAGAAAAATCAATAAGGAGGTTGAATTAATCGTAAATGAATTTACTAAAAATGAAAAATAGAACGACAATAATAACATTAACAATTCTCCTTTTAACAGGCGGTTATTCCATGGCTCAATTCAATACGCTGATGCCGACAAAACCACACAAAACGGAAGACTTTAAAATTATGGAAACCCCAAAAGAGGAGAATTCCAACCAAAAAAAGGAGAAAAAATCGTGGAAAGAAATCTTCAACATCACCCCAAAATCGGAACTGAAAAACGAAACCGAAAGTTCAATGAAGATGTTAACGAGTCAAATCGACTCTCTAAAGACGATGCTTAAAAACTACCATAATGGAAACAATCAAAGTAACGTGGACTACAAAAAGATGAAAGATTCACTATTTGAACTGATGCAAAATTTTCAACCCGAAAAAAAGCAGGAAAAGGATTTTGAAACCACCTTTGAAGGTTTACGGAAAAATATCTCAATGCCTTTGCGCAATAGAATTAGCGTGACTTCGCCTTACGGAACAAGGATGCATCCAATTTTCGGCACTGCAAAAATGCACAACGGAATTGACCTCAAAGCCAACTACGAAGATGTTCACGCCGTGCTTGATGGAATCATTACCGAAGCAGGTTGGGATTCCAAAGGCGGTGGAAACTACATCAAAATCAAACATTTCAACCGATTTGAAACCTCCTATCTCCACCTCTCCGAAATCTACTACAAAGTCGGAGAAAAAGTCAGGGCGGGCTTCATCATCGGGAAAAGTGGAAACACAGGGAACTCTACCGGACCGCACCTGCATTTTGCAGTAAAGGAGTTTGGACAAAGCATCAATCCCTACCATTTCTTAAACGACCTAAACAAAGCAAACAATTTAATAGCAACCTACTATGCAAACTGAAAACCTACCTACCGAAGAACTTAAAAAGTTCGGAATCATCAATGAAGATTTGTCATTTTCAAAAAAACTGAAAGCGGACGACATCCAAAAATTTCTGCAGGGCTACACGATTGTCGCAGACAACGACAAAAACAGGGCAACTTTCCAACTCACGGAAAACAACACCCGACTGAAAGTCATCTTTCTGGAGCGGGATAAAAGCATCTCCGAAATCCTCAGAAACAGCAAGGATGGAATTGAGTATTCCACTATTCAAGACCTTTCAAACAAAAATGAGAAGAAACTTTCGCTTGAAAAAAAGGCATTCATCTACGACAAGGAAAACAACATCGTCGCCGAGTTCGACCTCATTAAAAATGCCACCGAACTCACCGCAATCATTGCCGACAAGAAGGATGTCGCGGAAATGAACCGCTACAAAAACGAACTTCAGAAACTGAAAAATTTCCTGATGGATAAAATCGACCAATATCCCGAAATCGCCAAGGAAATTTCCAACGACTTGAACATCGTTTCCAGAGAAATCAACACCGTAAACAGCATCTCACCCGATGAGAAGCAGATTTCAAAAGGTGGCAATTCCGAAATTGACCTGAACGTCAATGACAGGGATAGGTACGAAGACGCGAACAGAAACCGGGAAGAGCAGGAAGAAGAAATCGAACAGGAAATCGAACAGGAACAGGAAAAACGCCGTGGATTCCGCAGATAAATTTTTGAAAAGATGGAAACAGAAACGATCAATTACCAGAGCAAATATGGACCGAACACGAATTTCCAATTTCCGACGGACGAGGATACGCAATATCTCAAAACGTCGGCGGGCGAAATATTACCGTACAAACTCTTCAGTGGGAGAAATGATGCTGACCCAAATTCCGCCATCCTACGGGAAAAGGACAATCAAGGTTACGCCAATGACTTTGCGCTCGTAGAGCGGCAGTTTTCGGAAAACAAAAGTCTTTCATTCATGGCGGGAACCAAAATTTCTGATGTGAACGATGTGGCTTGGCTTTTCCGTGCGCTTGAAGACGAGGCGGTGGAACACACCTTTGCACTCTACAAATTCAAGGACGACAGTTATCTCGTTCAACATCTTTCGACAGGCGGAATTACTTCCACCGTTGTGGATTTACGGTTGTTGACGGGAAACGTCTTCAAAATGCAGCCCGAAAGCATCACGCTCGTCCACAACCATCCGAGCGGACAACTGATTTCGAGCAAACATGACCGACTCATGTTGCAAAGACTGCACGAAATTTTCGACCATACAGGAATAAAGGTGGAAGACGGCATCGTCATCAATCTGCGTTCGGGGAAATATTTGGTATTCAACGGAGATTTGGGAAGCGACCGTGTTCTGGAACTTTCCGAGCAAAATCAACAGCAGGGAAAAGTCAGCACCTTTTCCTTTAACAAGCAGATTTTTGCCGCCAATTATCAGCCGTTCAAAATCAACAGTCCCGAAGATTCCGCCGCCTACATTTCAAGCCAAAAGTTTGGACTGTCCGACAAGACGGAAGCCATCATCCTGAACAATGCGAACGACATCGTTGGGAAATTCATTCTTCCGCAGCATCGACAGTTCGAGAAACTGACCGAACTGATGACGATTCACGCCGGAACGGGTGTCATCCTTTATGGAAACAATGTAAACGAGCAGATGTACAAGGAATACCGCGACAAACTCGAACTGATGGGGTTCACGGCTTTGGATGCGATTTTATTGGAAAGCGGAAACTACCACTCCCTTTACGAAAAGACCAAAATCAACGTCTATGACCACCTTTTGGACAAATTCAGCAAGAACCATCTGAATGCGGAACCCATTGTCGGCGTATCGGAAAACAACCTAAATAATAGTTACTCTAAAAATTTTAGAAATATGGAAGAACCACCACAAAAGGATTACGTCAAACTGTTTATTGACGATTCCGAAGGTCATACCAAGCACGAATTTGAAATCTCCTTGACGGAAGACGACAAAGTGAACTACAGCCAGATTGCCTCAAAAATCCAGCTGTATCGAAAGCCGGAAGACCATGTTTTGCTATTCGTTGGCGGAGAACTGCTTACCTACGAGGGAAATGAGGAAACAGAAAAAATCATCGATTCCCTTAAAAGTCTTTTTCTTCCCGATGAGAAAAAACGGAGCAATTTATTCAGCCAAAGTAATTTTCATTCGAGATTTAAAGAAGAAATGGATGCCACAAGGTCAGGATTTTCGATAGACGACATCATTGGAGAGCCTTCTATAAAAGATTACGCCAAAATGAACGGAGATGACTTAACACAACACCTCAATAAAAACAAAGAATATTTTAACAATCAAACCCCAAACATTATGGAAACACAAAAAGAATTCAACCAGGTAGATTATCTAAAAAATCAGCTTAAATACCTCGGTTTCGGCGAAGACGAAAAACTTCACAAAGAATTGGAAAAAGGCATCAAGTCCAAAAACCAGCAATTCGAAATCAAAACTTCCTCGGACAAGGCACTGCCCGGAAACAAGGTTGATTTTGCCTTGAAATTCAACAAGACGGAAACGGGTGGTGTTTTCCTCAACTCTTACGACGCCAAATTGAAGAACGAGAAAGGCGAAGAAATCACCCACAATTTTTCGGTAAACAGAGAAAATACCTTTACCGCAAAAGAAGCCGTAAATCTTTTGGAGGGACGGAGCGTGAAAATCGAGTTCCACAACCCCAAAAGCGACCAGTCGGAAACCGCCTTCGTGCAGTTCAACTTTGAGGAGCCAAAGACGGAGAAAGGAAACTATATGTTCCAGAATTTCTACAAAAACTACGGTGTCGATACCGACAAAATCGTGGAAAAAGCCAACCTCGTTTTCGAAAAGCCGGAATACAGGGATAACACCATCAAGTCACTTGAAAAAGGAAATGTGGTGAAAGTGAAATTTGAAATGGACGACAAGGTGGTGGAAGGAAAAGCAGTGCTCAATCCGCAATACAAGAACCTGAACCTTTACGACAACGACATGAACCGCATCAACACCAACAAACCTTTGCAGGGAATGGAAAATGAAGAAAAACAGGAGAAAGCCCATGTGAAGGAACAGAGCATCAAACGATAATAAATAATACCTGACTATTATCCGAAGGCGGTAAGTCAAATTTTGATTTGCCGCTTTTTTTAAAATGTAATCATTATGAACATCAAATCCATATTTTTAGTTTTCGTTTCAGTATTTATCCTAAATTCCTGCCACAAGGAAATCAAATCCGAAAAAGGCGGAATCGACCTCATTACCAATGTCTATTTTGATGCCTCCAGAGGATTGGACAAGATGCAGAGTTTCCACATCTCGAAAATGAGTTATTCGGAAAACCAAATTATCGAACTGGTTCCAAACCACACCTTTCCCGAAATGAATCAAAATGCCTATCTCGTGAGAGATTCTTTCTGCTATCCATTGGATGCTGAAAACGGCAACATCATACTTTCCGATATTCTTGAAAAACAAAAACCCGCATTGGTTTGGAACAAGAAGGACGGCGCCATATTCTCAAAAGAAATGATTCCGAACTATAATAACAGGCGGAAACTCTCCGACACGGTGTTATTCAAGAAAAAATACAGACGCTTCGAAATCAATTCGCCTTGGAACTATACCCGTTTCTACATCTATCCGACAGACACGATTCTGCCGTATTCCCTCTACAGACACGCCGAAAAGGATTATGGCGGAAGATTGGAGCGCATCGATTCCTACAATAAAAAGACCGACATCTTTGTAAGCCTGCAACTGCTTCCAAGAAAAAACTGGGACGACACGGCGAAAGACATTTTTGAGTTCAACCACTTCGTAAAAAACAGAAAAAGTGAGTGAGACATCCTATTTAAATCATTCTAGTTCAGAAATTTCCATTATTGAGGGAACTAAAAACGAACTGATTGTCTTTAACAGCGATAACGACAAAGATTCGTTTTTGGAACTTTTGAAACTAAACAATCAAAACAACGGCAGAACCCTTGTAACACTCAATTATAATGAAAATACTGGAAGCTTTGTCGAACGGTTTAAAAACTACGACGGAAAGATATTTCTGTGTCTAACCGGTGATGATGACGGAAATAGGTCTACACAAAAAATCCTCAATGAATTTCAAAATAAAAATATCAAGGACATCCGCCTGCTGTATGGAATTTCTGAAAATGGGAACCAAAACCTGGAAGAATATTTAAAAAATAAACTCCAAGTTCAAGAGAAAAATACTACTTTAGTTGAACAAAAAACGATAAGAAATGAAGACGATGGAACTCAATCCGAAGGAATTTCCGACACTCAGCACTTGGGAGCCGAACTTTCTCAACGAAATTCTGGAGAATCTAACCAAACAAGCAAACCCAAGCAAAACGGAAATCACTTTGGAGGACAAGCTGTGGACGGCAACCATACTGGAAATGGACTTGAAGACACAATCTGGAAGCATCTGGTCGGAAAACCAGAGCGAGGACCCGTTGACGGAACACAACCGCAAAATGCTGCAAAAAATGAGGGAGCAGAACATTCCTTGGGCGGAATCGTATCCGGGAGAAATGTATCCAATAGAATAGCAGAAATAGTAAAAACATCTACTCAAAACAATGAGGCATTAGGGGTTCTTATTTCAAAATATAAAGGTCAAAAACTGACCAATGAACAAGTTGCGGAAGTTGTTTCCGCAGCTTGTTTTGTTTCCAGCGATAAGCAAGTTAAACTCAAGGAAAGTCTTAACATTACCGAGGATTTAAAAGAGATCTGTCATCAATTCAAAAGTGGCGGAACAGCTAAAGAAGGCAGGGGTATTTTGGATGAATACTACACCGATTCAAGGATTGTAGATGCCGTCAGAAATTTAATCAAAGACCAGTTTAAGAACAGGCAGGAAATTTCGGTATTGGAACCCAGCGTTGGAACGGGAAATTTTCTGTATGCAGTGAAAGAATTGGGAATCAAGTCCAATATCACTGCCTTTGAAATCAACGAAACCACCGCAAAGATTGCGAAAATCCTTCATCCCGAAGCCCACATCCATCTCCGCTCCTTTGAAACCGAGTTTATCGAAGAGAAAGGCAACAAGAAGGAATTTGCCGAAAAATACGATTTGGTTATCGGTAATCCACCCTACGGCGACCATCGCGGATTATACAAAGGTTTGGGAGAAGAACCCAAAATCTCCAAATACGAGGACTATTTTGTCAAAAGGTCTTTAGATTCTCTTAAACCCAATGGAGTTTTGGCAATGGTGCTTCCTTCGGGTTGGTTGAACCGACAAGCCCAACTAAAAAATGCAGATATTTTGGAAGGTTTTCGTCTGCCGAATGGTGCTTTTGCCGGAACTCAGGTAGGAACGGACATTATTATTCTGCAAAAAAATTCCCAGAAAATTTCTACAGATATTTCCAATTATTTTGAAAAACATCCCGACAGGATTTTAGGGGAAACCCGAGAGAAAACCAACCGTTTTGGGAGGTTGGAAAACTATGTCTATGGAAATTTAGAGGACGCCTTATCTAGGATTGAGCAACTCAAAAATAAAAAGCAGACCGAAAGAATTGGAAACCTCTTTGAAGATTTGTTTTTGGAGGTTGATCAACCTAAAGGAGAATCAAAAAGCAAAACTTTAGAAAACACCATTCCCGCTAAAACAGAAGAAATTGACCTTGCAGAAACGAAAGATAAAATTGAGCAAGTTCTTTCCAGACTTAATGAAGTAAAATTCAAATCTCCCGCAATTGAAAAGGAGATTGAGAAGTATTTCAAACTCCAAACCCAAATTTTTGATAATCCCCCAAATTTTTCGAAAGACCAAATTGATGAAATTCATCGTAAAGCGGATAAAATTATCCAGTCCCACAAAGAGAAAAATGCGGAATATCGAATTCAGACCAAACCGGAAATCAAGAAAGGGGTTTTAAAATACCAATTTTTCAAAGCCGATGAAATTGTGAATGCCTCGCTTCAGAACAGTACCGATATTACTAAAGAACAGATTGAGGCATTTCGGGACACTTCCTACGACGGCACATTAAACAATCACGGTAAGCACTACCAATTTGCCAACTATATGGACGGAAATTGGGTTCACGATTTTTATTACGCCGAAGGGAATATCTACGCCAAATTAGAACAACTGGAAATAGACTTTAAGGACAGGTTCTCGGTTGGCGGAACAGAAAATCAATATGAGAAACAAAAGGATTTACTCCTCAATGTTCTTCCAAAACCAAAAACTTTAGACGAAATCTCAATCAGTCCGAATCATGAATTTGTCCACCAGTTTGATTTGGGATCCATAGAAAAGGAACGCTGGAATCAAAACACAAGACAGACGGAAACTGTAACGGTTCCCTATAATCTTGCAGAAAAATTCAAGGATTTTGTCGGAACGCTTTCCAGTGAGGCATTTGCAGGTTCTTCATCTTGGGAAGTAAGAAGTTTTGTAGACAACGAAAACGTTACCGGAAGCGACAAGGAACGGAATGCCTTGGTTCGCGAAAGACGAAAAGTCGCCGCCAACGACTTGTTTCAAAAATTTTTGAGGGAAGAATTGTCGGACGCTTTAAGGAAGCGTTTTGTCAATGATTTTAACCGAAACTACAACAATATCTATGTTCCGGACTATTCAAAGTTTCCTTTGTTTTCAAAAATCCATTTGAATTTTAAAGGTCGAGAACTTAGATTAACTGAAGTTCAGAAAGCCGGAATCGGAAGGCAGACCACGAAAGGTGTCGGATTACTTGCACATGAAGTGGGATTTGGAAAAACATTGTCTGGAATCCTGTCAATGCACGAAGCGATGGAAAGAGCAAATGCGAAAAGACCGCTGATTGTCGTTCCCAATGACAGCATTCTGAAACAGTGGGTGGAAACCATTTTTGAAACCATTCCCGAAGCCAAAGTGAATGTCTTGGGAAATCTCGGAAAAGACTTCGACCTCTCAAAATTCGACAACAAGGATGGGGAAATCACCATCGTCACTTACGAGGGTTTTAACAATATCGGTTTTTCTGAAAATATTACCCAAAATCTGGCTTCCAAGTTCTCCTATATTTCAGAAAATGAATTAAGAAGTGTAAACACCATCAGCGAAAGGGATTTTCAGAAAGAACTGGAAAAAGAAAAAGAACTGGTGGGTAAAATGAAGCGTGGCAAGATTTACGATTGGGAAGACTTTGGTTTTGACCATCTGACTTATGACGAAGTCCACAACGCGAACCATATCGTAGGAAAAGTAAGAATAAAAGACCGCCGATTTGCTTCAGACTTTAGAAATCAAAACCAGCAGACTTCAAAGTTGGGTATCAATACTTGGATGGCTGCGCAATACATCCAAGAAAAGAACGACGGTAGAAATGTTACCTTGCTTTCTGCAACGCCATTTACCAATAAACCACTGGAATATTATTCTATTCTCTCCTTGATTGCGAACAAGAGATTAGAAGAATCGGGCTACTTCAATGTGAATACCTTCTTTGAAACCTTTATGGAGGCAGACAACGACATGGAGATTGACGCAAAAGGTGATGTGAAATTCAAGGCGAATGTTCGACGTTTTAAAAACAATTCGCTGTTTCAGCAACTTTTATCTGAATTTATTGATATCAAAGGCGAAGAAGACAATCCAGAATTGGTGCGGCCCAACCGAATCAACAAGGAATATAAGATTGAGCAGAACTATTTAACGAGTGAGCAATACGAAATGCTCAATGAAAACTTTACCGAAACCCAAAAAGGGGCAATTCTTACGCATATCCTTAATGCCCGTTTGATTGCGATTTCACCATATCTTTCTCCCTATTATGAAGGAGAAGAACCGTCTTTAGAAGAGTTTATAGAGGATTCTCCGAAACTAAAACAAACGATGGATTTGATTCGGCAGAACAAAAACGACATTCCGGATTCGGGACAGATTATCTACTCTGAATTAGCTGTTTCGGAATTTCCGAAACTAAGGGAATATTTGGTACGGGAGGTCGGCTACAAACCGGAAGAAGTCGGAGTCATCACCGGAGCAACCAGCAAACCAAACCGTTTAAAGATTCAAGATGATTTCAATTCCGGAAAAATAAAGGTGGTCATCGGAAGCGAGGCGATTCAGGAAGGAATGAACCTTCAGGAAAATACGACGGATATTTACATGCTTTCTCTTCCGTACAACTTTACCTCTCTACGGCAAGTGGAAGGTCGTGCTTGGCGACAAGGAAATAGGAACGAAAATGTAAGAATCAACTTTATGTTGACCAATGACAGCATTGATGTCTTTATGCTTCAAAAATTGCAATCCAAACAGGCAAGATACTTGGAGGCAATGAAGAAGGGAGCCGATGTTTTAGATATTTCTGACATCAGCACGCAGGAAATGAAAACCGCCATCATCACGAATCCCGAAACCAGAGCGAATATAGAAATTGAACTGATGAAAAAGCAAATTGAAACCGAAAAAAATAAATTTTTGGCTGATTCTGCTTTTGTGCTTCGAAAATATGACAGTTTTATTAAAATTCAGGAAGAAGTAACTAAAGCGCAACATAACTACAACCGAATCTTAGGCTATTCCAAGGAAGAGGGCGACAATGCCGAATACTGGAAAAACCAGCTTCCATTTTATCAGAAAACGATTGATTTGACAAAGGAGAAAGTCCAAGAGGAAATTGATATTCTTTCTCAAAAAGGCGTGAATGTGACGGAGATTGAACAGCAGACAAAAATTACTGAAGATAAGATTGCTGAATTGGATAAAAGGTTGGAGGATTTGCCTAATGTTCGGGAGGGATTGGTTGAGAAGTATAGGGAGGAGAAGGAAATGCAGTTGAAAATTAATGAGAGTAGGGGTTATTTAGAGGAGAGAATGGTGGAGAATTCACAATTATTTAAGACGAATATTATCAGAGTAATTGATAAAAATTTTGAAAATGAAAATGTACAAAAAATAGAAATACAACAATATGGAAGAAAGAGATAATAAAAAAACAGGGACTTGAAGTCCCTGTTTTAGTCCCCGCTATGCGTAAATCACTGATTTACAGCGTGTGTAGTAGCCCGTAGGGGAATCGAACCCCTCTTACCAGAATGAAAATCTGAGGTCCTAACCGATAGACGAACGGGCCATCTAGTTTCTACGAATAATCGCAGGGTTAGTTTTTGTTTTTATAAGTTTCAACTCTTATTAATTACCAGGTTAGAGTAGTAATTAAGTTTTGTAGCCCGTAGGGGAATCGAACCCCTCTTACCAGAATGAAAATCTGAGGTCCTAACCGATAGACGAACGGGCCAACTATACTTATTAAGCTAGTTTATTAACGTGCTTAGTTAATTTGCTTTTCAAGTTAGCTGCTTTGTTTTTGTGGATAATATTTTTCTTAGCTAATTTATCCAACAAAGAGATTACTTTTGGCAATTGCTCTGCAGCAGCAGCCTTATCTTCTTCATTTCTTAACACTTTCATTGCTGTTCTAGCAGTCTTGTGGTAGTATCTGTTACGAAGTTTTCTTACTTCGTTTTGTCTGATTCTTTTTAATGCTGATTTATGATTTGCCATATCGTTCAAATGTGAGTGCAAAAGTAAAAACTTTTTTTTTATCCTCCAAATTTATTTTCAAAAATTTTTAATTTTCTTCAGATAAATATTTTTTGAGTTTATCTATTGCCTGTTCTATTTTAATATTCTCTTCTTCTCTTTCTAATTTTTTGATGGTGCTTTTCAGCATTACCATCGCATTGTTCCATTCTCCAGTGGTGTTGGTGAAGGTAAGTCCGTCAATCGTTACTTCAAAAGTCACCCTTTCTCCAGTCCTGTCAAGTCTGAAACTTATTTTATCATCACTGCCTGTTATCCCGTCTTCATTGATTTTTAAATCATAACTTTTTGGGTTAGAGTGGATTTTCTTAAAAAGCAATTTTGCTTCTTGTATTTTTAAATCCGGCATGATATAAATTTGGTAGCCTATAGGAGAATCGAACTCCTGTTGCAAGGATGAAAACCTTGAGTCCTAACCACTAGACGAATAGGCCAAATTTTGAGGTTGCAAAAGTAATAATTAACTTTTTAACTTCAAAATTATTTTTTTATTATTTGAAAACTTTTTGAATCACGGTATTCTTAATTCCTTTAGCATCAAGCTCTTTCTGTAATTTTACCGCATCCTCCAAAGTATACACTTTTCCGTAGGTATAATAGAAAACGCCGCTTTCTTTGTTTCTTTCCACATCTTTAAGCGTCTGAAGAATGAAAGAATTTCCATTCAGTTTTTCGCCCACGTAGACTTCAATGGTGTAGTATCCCGTATTTAATTTCTGGTTCGGCATAAATCCTACCGCATAGGCATTCCGGAATCCTGCATCTTTTGCTGTTTTAATGTTGATATCTCTTACAGAAGCAAGGTTGGTAACCCCGTAATAATATTTGTACTGTCCGTTCTCTTTAATAGGCAGAATATAATTTAACCCTTTTAAAGCAGGATCGCCGTCGTTGTGTTTTTCCGGAGAACTCAACAGTAAGATTCGGAAATCATTTTTCAGCGCTACTTCCGCCAGTTTATCCGGTTCAGGTTTTTTCACCACTGCGGAAACACCCGATTTTCTGTCGATCGCTTTTTTGTAATCAATAATTGCCTGATAAATACTTTCCGAAATTTCATCCTGTCCTTTTTCAGAAGCCAGATAATGACTTTCTTCGGGATGATTGATGAATCCGGTTTCAATTAATACGGAAGGCATTGCATTCATACGCAGAACGTGCAGGTTTTTCTGGAACACACCGCGGGAACTTCTTTTGTCTTTATTTACAAAATTATTTTCTACCAATCCGCCCAGAAGAAGGCTGGATTCCAGATATTTGCTTTGCTGAAGTTTCAGGGCTATTAAAGATTCCGGAGAGCTTGCATCATAAGAACCGAAGGTCTGCTTATCTTTTTCATCCAGAAAGATCACATCATTTTCTCTTTTTGCCACTTCCAGATTGGTGTCATTCTGATCCGGTCCCTGTACATAAGTTTCGGTTCCGTACGCGGTTGGTCTTTTGGAAGAATTACAGTGGATGGAAACAAAAAGATCCGCTTTGCTTCTGTTCGCAAGATTGGTTCTGTCCGATAAAGAAGGATATTCGTCGATCTTTCGTGTATAGATTACCTTAAAATCTTTATTTTTTTCAAGCATTGCCCCCACTTTAAGCGTAATGGCAAGCGTTACATCCTTTTCGGAGATCCTTCCGATATCGGTGTAGGTTCTGTTAGCTCCGTAATCACTTCCTCCGTGTCCGGCGTCCAAAACAATGGTAAATTTCTTTTGCGAAAAAATAAAGTTGGTAAACAGGATGAAGAGAAATGATAAAATTATTTTAAAATTTACTTTGTGCATCTTACAGTTTTAAAATTTATATTAATTTTGAGCCTTAATTGTATACATATAAATATAACAAAAAATTGGTCAAAACCGTCTCCAAAAATATATTACAAATTTTAATTATCCTAATTTTTAACAATTTTTTAGCACAGCAAACGCCCAAAAAATTGCCTGAAAATGCGGTTAATGATACTATTTCCAAAAAAGATACCATTGTTCTGAAAAAGGAACCACTGGATGCTGTTCTGCAGACAAAAGCAGACTACCAGAGAAGAGATTTCCAGAAAAAGATGGTGTATCTTAACAAAAATGCGCAGGTGAAATACCAGGATATGCAGATTGATGCAGACTATATTTCCATTGATGAGCAGAAACATCTCATGTACGCACGCGGAAAACAGGACTCTTTGGGAAGAATTATCGAGCCTGTTATTACAACGCAGGCAGGAAAAAAATACGAAACCACAGAATTTCAGTATAATACCTTAACAAGACAGGCAATTGCATTTAATGCAAGAACTGAAGAAAACGAAGGGGTAATTACGGCAAACAAAACCAAAAAGTACAACGACAGTATCTTCGCGATGAGCCGCGCAGATTATACCACCGATGATTATTACATCAAGAAAAAAGATACAGCGGCAGATTATTTTTTAAGAGCAAGATACCTGAAACTTGTAAAAACAAAAAACAAATCTTCCATTGTTTCGGGACCGATACAGATGTATATAGAGCAGGTTCCCACTCCGCTTATCATGCCTTTTGCGATTCTTCCTTTTTCAAGCAAAAGATCAGCAGGTATTCTGATCCCGAGTTTCGGGGAAAGACAGGATGTCGGGTTCTTCCTGAACGGTTTAGGATATTATCAGCCGATCGGGGAACATTTTGACCTTAAAATCCTTTCGGATATTTACACCAAAGGAAGCTGGAATCTGCGGCCTGAAATGAACTATATTAAAAAATACCGCTATTCCGGAAACTTTTCTGCGGACATCGGAACCATGGTTCGTGGGATCAAAGGTTTAGATGATTACAGCAAAACAGGAACGTACAGAATTGCGTGGAGACATACACAGGATTCCAAAGCCAATCCTTTCCTTACATTTTCTGCATCGGTAGATATTGTGAGTACAAAATTTTATAACAATACACTGAACAATAATTATATTTTAAATCAGAATGTTTTAAATACCCAGCAAAACTCTACGGTTACCCTTACCAAAAGATTTTTAAAACTTCCGGTTACCATTACGGGAACGGCTTCCTATTCGCAGAATTTTGCCACCGGTTTATCAGATCTTCGTCTGCCGCAGATGAACGTGGCGATCAATCAGTTTTATTTATTCAGATCCAAGACAGGAGTGCGTTCCGGTCTGCTTGAAAATTTAACGGTAAACACAGGAATTAATTTATCAAACTTTGTTCAGACTAACGAAGGCGAGCTTTTTAAAGCGGCAATGTGGGATAAACTGCAAACCGGAGTGAAAAATAACATTGCTCTGGGAACCAATACAACCGTAGCAAAATATTTCACATTCAGTTTGGGAGCGAATATTGATAATGCGTTAACCACAAAAACCATCAATAAATTCTACGACCCTATCCAGAATAAAGTAGTTACAGAAACCAATAAAGGAATTTCAGGATATTCTACATTTTCAACAACAGCAAGTATTCAGACTACTTTGTATGGACAGGCAAACTTTAAGAAAGGTTCCGCCATTGAGGCTATCAGACACATGATGACGCCAAGTATCGGCTTTACCTATTCTCCGGATTTCGGAGGTTCCGGATATGGATATTTTAAAAATTATTACGATGCAAATGGAGCTTTAACACCATATTCTATTTTTGAAGGCGGAATTATCGGAAGTCCGACGACAGGATTAGTAGGAGCTTTAGGTTTTAACATCGGGAATAATTTAGAGATGAAGGTAAGATCGAAAAGCGATTCTACAGGAGTGAAGAAGATCAAGATTTTTGAATCTCTTAACCTTTCCGGAAATTATAATTTTGCAGCGAAAGATCATCCTTTTTCCATTATTACGATTACGGGGCAGTCTTCTTTCTTTAATAATAAACTGAGTCTGAATACAAGTTTATCTTTAGATCCATACAGAATTATCTATCTTCCGGGGCAGGATGCCGGAATAAGAACAGAAGAGTTTGGTTACTTCAGTGTTCAGGGCTTCAATGTTCAGATGTCTTATCCTTTAAGTAGCGAAATCTTTGGAGAAAAAACAGATTATGCCAAAAAGTATAAAACCAAAGGGGAAGTAAGGAATGAAAATTATTATTTTGATGATGATAATTACGCGCATTTCGATCAGGCATGGACGTTAAATGTAAATGCAAACTATGCCTACACGAAAAGTTCAGCTTCCAGAACACCAACGAGACTGGCTTCTGTGGGACTGGACGGAAGTCTTAAATTAACGCCTTACTGGAACATCAACGGAAGTACCCACTACGATATGGTGACGCAGAAACTGGCATATACCAGAATCGGTTTTGCAAGAGATCAGCGAAGTTTTACCATTAATTTCAACTGGGTTCCTTTCGGGCAGTATAAAGTATATGACTTCTTTATCGGGATCAAAGCCAATATCTTAAGTGATGCGCTGAAGTATAAAGACAGAAGTTTTACACAGCCAAATGCACCTTTCTAATATTTGATTATAGAAATAGAATATAAATTTTATATTTGCACCCAAAATAAATTTTCATGAAAAAAGTAATCAACACCGTAAATGCTCCTGCAGCGATCGGACCATATTCACAAGCCAATATGGCAAACGGAATATTGTATATCTCCGGACAGATCCCTGTAGATCCTGCAACCGGTAAACTGGTAGAAGGAATTGAAAAAGAAACCCATCAGGTAATGAAAAATCTTGAAGCAATTCTTACAGAAGCAGGAATGACTTTTAAGAATGTGGTAAAAGCAACCATTTTCCTTAAAAGCATGGATGATTTTGCGGTAATGAATGATATTTACGCTTCCTATCTGGACGCGGAAAGCTTTCCTGCGCGTGAAACGGTACAGGTTTCCTGTCTGCCGAAAAATGTGGATATCGAAATTTCTATGATCGCACATCAGGATTAATGAATTTTATAAGAAATACAATTGCGGTTATCGTAGGTCTTGGGATTGCAGGACTCATCATTACTCTTGGGATAAGAGCATTTCCGCAATGGGTAAATTTCGACGCTTTTGCTCCGTTCGAGCATTGGCAGAGATTTCTTCAGAGCAAGCAGAACGACGGTGCGTTTTTCGGTTTCCTGCTGTTTATTTCCGGACTGGGAACTACAGTGGGAGGGGTGGCAACTGCCATTATCGTAAAATATGCTAAGGTGGCTTATGCTATTCTTATCGGTTTCATTATGCTTTTTATAGCCATGCTGGATGTCATTGTTTTTCCTTATCATCCTACCTTCTATAAAATCTCTATTTTTCTTACGTTCTTCCCGTTTTCGTGGATCGGAGGTAAGATTGTAGAAGTCATTTATGAACGAAAGAAGAAAAGAAGAATCGCTGAAAAAATGAATAAATCTTAAATAAAAAAACGTTGCAGAAATGCAGCGTTTTTTCTTTGTATTCAATTTCCGGAAAGTTTCTTACTAGGGTACGGGAAGGTTTCCCGCTTTCCGGAAAGTTTGCTGCAGGGGTGAAACATACTTTCCCGGTTACCTGAAAAGCTGTTGCAGGGGTGCAGGAAGCTTTCCGGAAGGCTTGTTTGCAGATTTCAGTTGCAGGATTTAAATAAGATGTTTCTGAATATTAAACTAAAAAAAACTCGGCTGCCTCATTTGAGGCAGCCGGGTTTTTGATATGAAGTGAAGTTTAGCTCTGTAAATTAAGGCATTTTAAAGCCTCTCTGATACCCTCTTCCGTAGTCATCCATATATTTGATCTGGGCAGTGCCATTGAACTTATTCAGAATGTTTTCTACATCTTTCTGAGAGTTTACAGGTTTTCCGTTGATCTCTGTGATGATGTATCCGTCTACGACTCCTGCTTTAGCCATTTCACCGCCTTCAACTACATTTTTGGCAATTACTCCGCTGTTCAGACCATAATATGCTTTTGTTTTATCATCAATACTCTGGAAATCGGCTCCGATTTTTTCCGTTACGCTCAGATCTGCTTTGGTTCTTGTAGAAGTTCCTCCTTTCTGATCTCTTAATGTAACGGTTGTTGTGTAAGGTTTTCCGTTTCTCTGGTAAGTTACCGTCACTTTATCTCCCGGACGTTTGCTTCCGATGGCAATGGAAAGATCTGCAAAATCTGTAATTGGCGTTGTATCAATTTGAGTGATGATGTCTCCTACTTTTAATCCTGCATCTTCTGCACCGCTGCTTTCTCCGAATCCTGTTACCAGAACTCCTGAGCCGGATTTATAATTGGTTTTTTTATCTTTATTGTAAGCCGCAACAAGCTGATCGTCGGAAAGATCTAAAGAAGTTACTCCTAAGAATCCTCTCTGTACGATACCGAATTTCTTGATGTCTTCAACAATTTTTCTTGCTAAGTTTGCCGGAACTGCAAATCCGTACCCCTGGTAATAACCTGTCGTAGACTGAATCGCTGAGTTAATCCCGATCAGATCTCCGTTTGTATTTACCAAAGCTCCTCCGGAGTTCCCCGGATTAATTGCTGCATCGGTCTGAATGAAACTTTCAATCGGATTAGCCGCTTTTCCCTGTGAACTTAAAATTCCAATTCCTCTGCCTTTTGCAGAAACAATTCCCGCTGTAACGGTAGAATTCAATCCAAGCGGATTTCCTACGGCAAGTACCCATTGTCCTACTTCAATATTATCAGAGTTTGCAAAATTTAAATAAGGCAATCCTTTTTCTTCAATTTTAAGAAGGGAAATATCTGTATTTGGGTCTGTTCCTACTAAAGTGGCGATATAAGATTTTTTATTGCTTAAAACAACTTCCAGCTTATTGGCTCCTGCTACAACATGGTTGTTCGAAATTATGTATCCGTCCGGAGAGATGATAACTCCCGATCCCATTCCGGAAGGCATATTGTCCGGAACCTGCTGCTTTTGTCTCTGCTGTCCTCTTCCTCCGAAAGGATCTCCAAAGAAGAAATCGAACATATCCTGCTCCGAAGCTCTGCTTGTGGTTCTGGACTGATAATTTTTGATGGTTACTACTGCCGGAACTGTCGTTTTGGCAGCTTTTACAAAATCGTCTCCCACTGCGGCAGAATTCATCCCTGCAAAGGAAACATTAGAGGATTTTGTAAAATATGATTGATCTGCGTTGTTGGAATCGTGATTAAGATACTGTAATCCTCCAACGGTAGTAGCACCGGAAATTACTCCTACTACTGCAAATGGTAATAGTTTTTTTAAAGTACTCTTCATTGTATATCTTTCTTTGTTATTTATTGATGTTAACTTTTTCATTTTACTGGAAACAAATTTAATGCTAAATACGTATGCAATTGGTACAGAATGTTTCATTTTTAACTAAAATTTAACAACAATTGCAATAATTTATGCATTATCCCATAAATTTTAAAATCTCAATTAACGAACCTTAAAAAAATATTAATGACATTATGGCATATTGATGTTTTAAATGTCATAAAATTACAAAGGTTGAAGATGATTCATCCAAAAGAGTACCAATCTGAATATATACCTGACAAATCTTATATTTTTCATTAATCTGAAAATAATTATCTTTGCAAAAATTTTCTCACTTAAAACGTTTATAGCATGCAACTGTACAACACCTTAAGCGCAGAAGAAAGAGCTCGACTAATTGATGAGGCCGGAAAAGAGCGCCTTACCCTATCTTTCTATGCGTATGCCAAAATTGAAGATCCCAAAAAATTTCGCGACGATTTATTTATAGCTTGGAATGCACTCGATGCACTTGGTCGTATCTACGTAGCGCATGAAGGAATTAATGCTCAGATGAGCGTTCCTGCGGATAATTTCGAAGCATTTCGCGAGACTCTGGAAGCATACGATTTCATGAAAGGCATTCGTTTGAATGTAGCAGTGGAGCAGGACAATCATTCATTTTTAAAATTAACCATCAAAGTCAGAAACAAAATCGTAGCCGATGGTCTGAATGATGAGACTTTTGATGTTACCAATAAAGGCGTTCATTTAAGAGCAAAAGAATTTAACAGTTTGCTTGAAGATCCGAACACCATTGTCGTAGATTTCAGAAATCACTACGAAAGTGAAGTCGGCCATTTTGAAGGAGCAATTACTCCCGATGTGGAAAACTTCAGAGAAAGTCTGCCGATTATCAACGAGCAGCTACAGGATTTCAAAGAAGATAAAAACCTTTTGATGTACTGTACCGGAGGAATCCGTTGCGAAAAGGCAAGTGCTTATTTCAAACATCAGGGTTTCAAAAATGTATTTCAATTGGAAGGCGGAATTATAGAATACACCCGTCAGATAAAAGAAGAAGGCATAGAAAGTAAGTTTATCGGTAAAAACTTTGTATTCGACCACAGATTAGGGGAAAGAATTACCGACGATATTATTGCGCAGTGTCACCAGTGCGGAAAACCGTGTGACAATCATACGAACTGTGCGAACGATGCGTGCCATTTATTGTTTATCCAGTGTGATGAATGTAAAGCGGCGATGGAAAACTGCTGTTCGACAGAATGTCAGGAAACGATCCATTTGCCTTGGGAAGAGCAGGTTGCTAAAAGAAAGGGTCTTCAGGTAGGAAATAAAGTATTCAGAAAAGGAAAATCTGAAGCTTTGAAATTTAAAAAGTCTGGAAATTTGCCGGATGCACCATTGGCAAAAGCTGAAACAAAAGATATCCGTCAGAAAATAAAAGTTAAAAAGACCTTGATCGGAAAAGCGGAGCATTATTATTCAAAATCTAAAATTGCTCAGTTTTTAATTGAAAACAATGAGCTTGCAGTAGGAGATAAAGTGTTAATTTCCGGGCCGACAACGGGAGATCAGGAAATAACCATTTCTCAGATTTTTGTGAACGGAACTTTCAGCGACACAGCAAAAGCAGGAGATCAGATTACTTTCGAACTGCCTTTCAGAGTTCGTCTGTCTGATAAATTGTACAAAATCCTTGATTCTGAAAACGCATAATCGATATGTTAAAAGCAGAATTAAGAAAAAAGTATATGCAAAAAAGAAAAGCCTTGTCGATTGATGAGGCTTTCTTGTTATCTGAAAAGATTTTTAAAAATTTCATTGAATATTTCAAACCTTCTCAAAACCAGAAAATCCATATTTTTATTCCGATTGAGAAGTTTAGGGAAGTAAATACCCAGATTTTCGTCAGCTACTTTTTAAGCAGAAAGATCCGTGTTTTTGTCCCTAAAATTGTCGATACAAGACTGATTTCGGTAGAAATTTTTGCAGATTCTAAATTTGAGTTGAATAACTGGGGAATTTCCGAACCTGTTTCTGATGAAGATTCAGGTATTCTGGATTTTGATTTTGTAATTACGCCCCTTTTATACTGCGACAGACAAGGAAATAGAGTAGGTTACGGAAAAGGTTTCTACGATGGTTTTTTTGAAACGCTTTCGGAAAAGACAAAAAAAATCGGAGTTAATTATTTTAACCCCGAAGAAAATATTGATGATGTCTGGGAAAATGATATTCCGCTCGACTATTTGGTGACACCCGATGCGGTACTGTCTTTTTCAGGAGCATCAGAGTAAAATTTCACAAAGTAAAATTTAAATTCCTTGCTTTTCTGAGAAGGTTTTGATACCAAAGTGTATTGTGCATTTCGCTCAAAATTTCCCAAAGATTTATTTTTATCCCCAAAATATTCCACATTGAATTTGGCAAAATTCAGCGTGTCTTTTTCCTTAATTTTCTGGAAAACATTCAGATTGCTGACGCGTACTTTTTTTACATTCAGGCTTTCGAGTTCTTTAAAAAGATCCTTAAAGGTAGTAGAATCAGATTTCTGGAAATACTTTTCTATTTTAGAGTAAATTGCCGTATCAATTTCCGTATTTCTCTGTCCGGAAAGATATAACGTAGACAAATCCAGCACATCCTGTACTTTTTGCGAAGTAATGGAATTGATAGCCTGAGTACTGTCCATTTTTACCGTTTTGTTGTTCGTGTTTCTTAGCTTTTCCAGATCACTCTGTCCTCCGTTTTCTTCTTTTTTAACGCACGAAGTCATGGTGAATCCTATTAATATGATAAAAAACAAAAAGTTATTTATTGTTTTCATTGGCTGAGATTTTAAATTTAATAGATACGATTTTCCCTTTGTTATCCGTTTTCATCTCGATAACATTAAGGTTTTTAAGTGATGTTGTAGGTGTGGTAACTAAGGTAATGTAATCTTCCTTATCCAAGGTTTCAAGTCCGTAAATATCACTGTCGTAAACCTGAGTGATCACGGCGTTGTTGCTGATTCGGTTTTCCAGTTGTCTTCTTTTCTGGGTGATGAGATCATTCTGTTCCTTTGAATTTTCTCCTTTTACATCTTTTGTTGAAAAATAATAAAGCGCCATCTTATAATCATCGGGTTTCAGCTCGATGGTTTCTTCTTCAGGGGCATTTTCTAAGTTTCGGTTCACTTCCAGATATTCATAAAACGGAGAACTGATCTGCATTTTAAGATTTTTGTCCTTTGTGGCATATCTGAAACATTCTCCTGGTTTTATCCTGTAAAGAATGGGAGATTCGTTTTCCTTGATCACTTTGATTTCTATTTCACGCTGAATACTTAAATTTCTGTCGGCATCCGTAAAACAGTACACATAAGTTTTTTGAAAGATCGCATCTTTAAATCCTAAAAGTCCAGTAAGAATTACCAAAATAGTGGTAACAATTGCCCAAACATTCTTTTTGAAGAAATTTTTCTTGGGTTTTTCAGCTTCTGCTAAGGAAATTTTTTCAGTCTCTGGATTTTTAGTAATTAATTGATTTTCAAGTATTGATTTTTGTAAATCGGAGTTTTCAGGGGTTTTAAATTCCTGTTTTTTAGGTAAATCGTCATCTTTTGGCAAATCAAGTGATGCAGAAACTGTTTTTTCCAGTTCTTTAAGTTCATTGTCTTTCAAATCATCATCATCCTGCAGCAATTCACCTGCAAAAAGATGCTGTTTTTTGAATTCATACCATGAGTCGTAACCTGCATAAATACTGAGTAAATTCAGCATATCGATTCTTGGCAGTTTGGTAACCGGCGAATTCTTAAAATAGGTATAGAAAGATTTTTCGCTGATGTTCCCTTTTGCCTTTTTTCTGAGATCTTCCTGAAAATAAATGATGTCGATACCCTTCCATTTCGAAATATCGTCATAGGAAGGAGTGTATTCTTTCAGATATTGAGCCTGGACATCCTTTTTTAGCTGCTCAAAATGTAATAGATCTAAGTCCGTCAATTTATTTTAAAATGATTAAATTATTGATTATCAGTGATGTTATTTTGTAAAACTATTTTACAAAGGTATTACAATTATTTTTCCTAAACAAATTTTCTATCTGCTATACCTTTGTCTTGTTCAAATAACAGAACAGAAAAAGATTTTATAAAACAATATTAACAAAATTAAATTTAATTTATTATGAAAAAGTCATTATTCGTAGCTGCTATCGCTGCAATCTCTTTAGTTGCTTGTAAAAAAACTGAAGCTAACACAACTGAAGCTTCTACAGATTCAGTAACTGCTACTACAGATTCTGCTACTGCTGCTATCGATTCTACTACAACTGCTAAAGTTGATTCAGTTAAAGCTGCTGGTGCTGCTGCTACTGATTCAGTTAAAGCTGATGCAAAAGTTGCTAAAGAAGAAATCAAAGCTGAAGCTAAGAAAGAAGAAGCTGCTAAGAAATAATCTAAGCTTAAAAATAAAAGAACCGTTTCACTCAGTGGAACGGTTTTTTTATGCTTATATGTTTAGTAATTGTTGGTTTGGTAACAATCAATGATGAACCATCACCAATCTCCAACAACCAAATTAGCCCTTCTTCTGCTTCAGTGTTTCGTAACACGTAATCGCAACAGCATTGCTCAGGTTTAAAGAATCAATGCTTCCTGCCATCGGAATCAGTGTATTTTTTCCTTTACCGATCCAGAAATTACTTAATCCCGAATGTTCTGTCCCGAATAAAACGGCAGATTTCTGTTTAAAATCTCTTTTGTAAAGATCTTCGGCAGTTTCATCCATAATCGTTGTGTAAATATTGAAATTATTTTTCTGAAGAAATTCAAACGTTTCCTGATTTTCTGCCTGAAAAACTTCCATTCCGAATAAGCAGCCTACACTTGAGCGGATTACATTCGGATTATAAAAATCGGTTTTTCCGTCTGAAACAATTAACGCATCAATTCCGAAAGCTTCACAACTGCGCAAAATAGCCCCCAGATTTCCTGGTTTTTCAACACCTTCTACAATAATGATCGTAGAATCTTCCTTTGGTTTAAACGCAGATAGATCGGCTTCTTTTGTTTTGTAAATCCCGATAATTCCTTCCGAAGTTCCGCGATAGGCGATTTTTTCGTACACTTTTTCGCTGACGAGATGAATTTTCCCTTTGGGAAGTTCTTTCTGAAAAATAGTTTCGCAGATAAAAAATTCCACGGGTTCAAAATGATATTTCTGGGCGCGGTCGTTTTCCTGCTGTCCTTCCACCACAAAAACATCCGATTTTTTACGGAATCTATTATCAGTAAGAAGTTTGGTAATGTATTTTACTTTTTCGTTCTGAAAGCTTTCTATTAACATCCTGCAAAATTAGTTAAAATTTACAGTTAAATAAAAAACCTCAGAGCCGATCTGAGGTTGTAAATTTTATTCTTCTAAATTTTCCAGTGCGGTCTGGGAGTTTTCTACCAGACTCTGCGGAAGGTCTTTCTTATTTTTTATCCCCAAAGATTTCAGCTTTTGGGTTTGGATCACCAAATTGTCATTTCCTGTTGAAAGCTGTTTGTAAGCATCATTATAAACATTTTTCGCCTGATCCAGATTTTTTCCTACTTTTTCCAGATTTTCGATAAAACCTACGAATTTATCATACAGTTTTGCCCCTCTTTCCGCAATTTCCATGGAATTTCTGTTCTGGTATTCGCGTTTCCAGAGATCGGCAATCAGTTTTAAAGAAGTAATCAGGTTGCTTGGATTCAGCAGCAGAATTCTTCTTTCGTAGGCAAAATTCCAAAGATTCTGGTCTGCCTGCATCGCTGCAATATAAGCCGGTTCGCTCGGAATAAACATCATCACGAAATCAAGGGATTTTCCGTAATCATCATACGCTTTCTGGCTGAGCTGGATAATGTGATTTTTAATAGAAGATAAATGCTGATTGAGTTTCATTAAATAAACATCCTGATCGGTTTCGTCTACCAGTTCTGTAAAAGCTGTGAGCGAAACTTTGGAATCGATGATAACATTTCTTTCATCTGGATATTTTATAACCGCATCGGGACGCATTTTTTTACCGGAAAATTCTGAGAACAATGCTTTGTTGTCTTCATCACGAAGTTCATGTTCAAGGAAATATTCTCGACCTTTTACAAGTCCGGATTTTTCCAGAATGCTTTCCAGAATCATTTCTCCCCAGTTTCCCTGCGTTTTGCTTTCGCCTTTCAGAGCTCTCGTCAGTTTTTTCGCATCTTCAGAAATCTGCTGATTCAGTTCTGCTAATTCCTTTACTTTTTCGGCAAGAGAAAAACGCTCTTTGTTTTCCTTTTCGTAGGCTTCGTTCACACGGTTTTTCAATTCTACGATTCTTTCCTGAAATGGTTCAAGGATGGTTTTAAGGTTGTTTTGATTTAAGGTGGTGAATTTTTCTGTCTTTTCTTCAAGGATTTTATTGGCTAAATTTTCAAACTGCAATTTAGATTCTTCCTGAATTTTTGCGATCTCTTCTTTCTGCGTCTGCAAAGATTTCTGTAAGCTTTCGTTAATTGCGGAAAGCTCGGAGTTTTTTGCAAACAAAGTCTGTTTTTCTGTTAAAAGATTTTCGATCTGAAGATTCTGTTTCGCATTAAATTCTTTCTGTTCGGAAAACTGAGTGTTTAAAGAAGCGTGTTCCGCAGAAATTTTGGCAAATTCATTTTTCAAATCATTAAGAAGATCGCTCTGCTGTGCATTGATTTCTTTTTCCCTGCTGATATTTTGTGTTAATTCCTGAATTTTCTGATTGGAATTTTCTAAATCGGAACTGTTTTTAATGTGTAAATTATTGAGTTCATCGTAAGAATTCCTCGAAACGGTAGAAGATTTCTGGGCGAAATATAAAATAACCGCACCAAGAATTCCTCCGGCTATAAATCCTATAATTAAATATGTCATCTCCATTTTTCAAAATTACAAAAAGGAAAATTGATTTCTTTTATGGAAAACCGTAAGTTTTATATTAGGAATTATTTTTTTTAGCGGCAAAAGCTGCAAAAGATCATTATAATACGTTGATTACGATATTCAAAACTTTCGGTGTAATAAAAAATTAAAAATCTTTTGTGACATTGTATTTAAAAATTAATCAACTAAAAGTTTTGGTTTTTCGGAAAAGATATTTGCAGGATCAATTTGTTTTCCGTTATTTCATCTTTTCAAATCAAAAATAAGTTTCATGAAATTCTTAAGCATTGCAGCCATTATGTTTTCAGCCTTGTTTTCCGCACAGGATTTTGCCAATTATACGAAATACGAAAAGCAAAATCGGGAAGTTGTAGCCAAAAAAATGGCTCCAAATTCTGTTTTTATGGGAGATTCTATTACGGAAGGCTGGTTTTCCACAGATCCATCATTTTTTACAAAGAATAATTTTGTCGGAAGAGGGATCAGCGGACAGGTAACTTCGCAGATGCTTTTAAGGTTCCGTGAAGATGTGATCAATCTAAAACCAAAAAGAGTCATTATTCTTGCCGGAACCAATGATATTGCCGAAAATCAGGGGCCTATTTCTCTGGATAAAGTTTTTGGAAATATTGTTTCGATGGTGGAACTTGCAAAAGCGAATAATATAAAAGTGGTACTTTGTTCGGTGCTTCCTGCATACGATTTCGGCTGGAGAAAAGATATGCATCCTGCGGAAAAAGTAATAGCCCTGAATACAATGATTGAAGCGTACGCAAAAAAGAACAATATTCCGTATGTAGATTATCATTCCGAAATGAAAGATTCCCGAAACGGACTGGATAAAATCTACACCGAAGACGAAATTCATCCTACGGCAAAAGGCTACGAAAAGATGGAAGCTATTCTTATGAAAAGGCTTGGTAAAAACTAAGAGTCTTATTTGGGGTCGGATTAAATTAATTGTAAGGTTACATAAGAAACTTAAACGTTTTTGGTAGAAGCCAGAATTTCTATGTTTTTTACAACGTCATTGCTTTCACATTTTTTCAATTCCTTTAATAAAGAAGGAGTGAGGATTTTTGGATTCAAAATTTGGGTGGCAACTTTTGCGGCGGCATAATCTACGATTCCGATTACGTTTTCTCTCAGAAAGTTGGGTGTATTTGATGCAATAACGGCGGTTGCCCATGAAGTATCTCTTGCTTTTGAAATGGCAAAATCCAGAATGACGTTGTCTTTTCCGTTCGAAAGCTTATCAATTAATTCTACTGGATAACAAATCTTGTTTAAAGAATCCTGAACTTTCTGGTTAATGGAAGCGATTACATTATTGATGTTTTCAAAATCTTTTTTCAGCGGATTGATTTTTCTGTAAGGCATAATGGAAGCAGCGGAAATTCCCAGATCGAGATTGATGTGTGCATTCATGCCTAAGAAAATGTGCTGTAAGATGAGCAGATTTTTATTCTTTGCGGCTTCAAAAGCGATAAACCAGGAGTTGGTGCATTTTTGTCCTTTCGAATAAGCTTCCCACGCTTCAAGATAACGTGTGGCAAAAGCAATATCCAGTAATGTCATCCTCGGATTGTCTTCAAATTTTTTCTGCTGAATTCCTTTCAGAACCTGCGCCGTCATAATTCTGTAGGTACAGGCAAAATATCCGACCGGACTTTGATTTTCTTTCGCCCAAATAATGATTTCGTCTAATTTTTTCAGAACTTCTTCTATGGTTTTCATAATGTTTTGTTTTTTATAAAGATAAGAAAACCTTGTGTAAATTTTTGTGTAAAAATATTTTGTATATTTAAATCTCCATAAAAGGAATTATTATAGAGGTGTTCGAAAATCTTAAGAGTAGGAGCAAATTAAACAAAATACTATGAAAAATTTAAAGTCTTTAAACAGAAAAGAGCTGAAAGCAATTGCAGGTGGCGCTTATGAAAACTGCCAGGTTCCTTTAGAATACGGAGTCTGTAATCCGGGATATACCTTCTGCAGTAATCCTTATTGTTGTGTACTTGCGCGTAAACCTTACATTTGCATTGATTATTAGAAAAAACAGGCTGTCAAAATTCTGACAGCCTGTTTTATTTTTCATAGTAAGTTAATTGAATCTTATTGTCTCTTATTTCCAAAATTCCTTTTTGGGGATGTTGGAAATATAATTTGAGATGGTTATCTGCTTTTTTAACAATAATGGGTTCTGAATAAAAAATCTTTTCGGGAAGTTCAGTTACTGTTTCAAACCGGTTATTTTTTAATTCCGAAATGGATGTTTTTGTTCCGTGAATACCTGAAATTATTGAATACAGTTTTTTGTTATAAACGAAACTTGATACGATGAGAACTCTTGTTGTATCAAGAATTTTTTTTGTTCCTAAAGTTGATTCTGATTCATATTCGCGAGTTATAATATCAGGATGATAAACCGGAATTTTTTGTGTTGTTGCCATTTTTTCAGGATCTGCAATTTCAAGAATCTCTGAAAATCCCATCATATGCGCCAAAGAATTCGAAACGTAATATTTTCCGTTTATTTTATTTACAGAAACAGGGCAGGTTGCCACTGCATAATGAATGACATTGTTTTGTCTGTTTTTAAAATAAACAGTTCCTCCCCATTCACCGGAGCAGCTTTTCCGCACTTCGTATTTTTCATCTTTATAAAGTAATCCGGAAAAGTTGGTTTCCTCTTCTTTTAAATGCTTCAATTCATCAATAATATTTTTTGAAACATGATTTATTTTTACTTCAAATACGGAAGATTTATTCTTGCAGTTGATTAATGATAGTAACAATAAAACGAAAGATAGTTTTCTCATTAAGACTATGATTAGAAATCGTCTTTTTATATTTATTGGAAGCGTTCCGTTTTTTTAATTAAAAACTAAAATAATTCTTCATAATTATTTTACTCTTTTATTCTTAAAAATTCCTTCGCCAGTTCAATCATTTTAGGATCTCCGGTATATTTTCCGTGTTCATCGGATAATTTTACAGTTGGAATCCATTCTTTGTTCGGAGCCTGAACGCCGATAAGTTTCATGACGATATTCATAGGTTTCAAACCGACATCATTGGTGAGATTAGTTCCGATTCCGAAAGAAACTCCTATTTTTCCTTTGCAGTAATTGGTGATTTCTTCTACTTTTTCAAGATTTAAACCATCTGAAAAAATAATGTATTTGAATAATGGGTTAATGCCGTGTCTTTCATAATGGGCAATGGTTTTATCTGCGAATTCCAGAGGATCGCCGCTGTCGTGACGAACACCGTCGAAAAGTTTCGCAAACTTTTTATCAAACTGCTGGAAGAAAACATCTGTTGTGTAGGTATCTGAAAGAGCAACTCCCAAATCTCCACGGTAAACATCCACCCAATGTTCCAGAGCCAGTTCGTTTGCCATTTTGAAACCATATTCCGCGGCATGGAACATAAACCATTCGTGAGCGTGGGTTCCGATAGGTTTTACACCGTATTTCATGGCGAAATGTACATTAGAAGAACCGATGAATGTAGAGTCTTTCTTTTGTGTTAAAGCTTCCATAACCAGATTCTGAACTTTATGAGAGTGTCTTCTGCGGGTTCCGAATTCTGCGAAATTAACGCCCAGTTTTGCCAGTGTTTCAGCTTTTTCCAATGTTTTGTTCATCACCACTTCATTAGAGTCTCTTTCCATGTGGTTCATTTCGTAGTGAAGCTCGCTGATAAGAGCTAATAATGGGACTTCCCAAAGTATCGTTCGGTACCATAATCCCTCAACGGTTACGGAAAGATCGTTTCCTTCCTGATGAATTTTAACTTCGGAAGGATCATAATGATAACCTTCAAGGAAATCAAGATAGGGAAGATCAATATAAGGGCAGGTTCTTGCCATGAACTTTTTTTCGTCTTTCGTCAGCTTCAGTTCTGCCATTTTATTAACCGCTTCTCTTAAGGCAATATCGAAACCTTCAGGAAACTGATGTTTTCCGCGGTTGATGAATTCATATTTTACCACAGAACTAGGGAATAATTTTACTACCGCATTCTGCATCGTTATTTTATAAAAGTCGTTATCTAAAATGGAGTTTAATCGTACGTTGTGCATAATTGTGTAATTTATACGCAAATATAGTTATTAAAAATAAAATCACCTAAATGTAAGGTGATTTTTTTAAATTTTCCGGATATTTTTTCTTTCTTTACTTTCCAAGATAGGAGTTGTACATCCAAACTTCTTTTTCCTGTTCTGTAATATAATCGCTCATTTGCGAGTTGGTTCCTTCGTCTCCTGCTTTTTCCGTCATATCCAAAAGTTCTCTCTGAAGATCGATAACTACTTTAAATGAATTTAAAATGTTTTCAACACTTTTCGTAGCATCGCTTACTTCCATGCTTTCCTTTATGGTTGATACTTTCAGGTAATCTGAATAATTATGAGCAGGTGTAGCACCTAACGTTAAAATTCTTTCTGCAATTTCATCAATCTTTAAAACAAGACTGTTGTAAAGCTCTTCAAATTTTGGGTGAAGCGTAAAGAACTGATCTCCTTTAATATTCCAGTGAGAGCCTCTTGTATTCTGATAAAATACGGAATAGTTAGCTAAAAGAATATTTAATTTTTCTGAAATCTTTTTGCAGTCGGTTTCTTTAAGACCGATAATGTTGGCGTTTTTCATATCTCTATTGTAGTTTATTTTTCTGTAACAATATTAAGTAAATATTGTGCCGAAAATGTGGTTTCGTGATTGATGATACTTATCTTTGATATTTTTAGAATGAATTTAAATATGCAAGCTTCGTCAAAAGTTAATTTGAAAAGTTTTATAGTCTCTCTTCTTTTTTTTGCTGCTGTATGTGCAGTTTATTTTTTGATATCCTTATCGAAGACTGACGGACATTATATATATATGATAGACGATGCATATATCCATTTGGCAATGGCTAAAAATTTGGCATTATATGATGTATGGGGTGTTACGAAATATAAATTTTCCTCTACGTCTTCTTCTCCTTTATTTACCTATGTTTTAAGTATTCTAATAAAAGTTTCCGGAAATAACGATCTCCTTTCGCTTTGGGTAAATGTTTTTTTTGGAGTCGGAACGGTTTATTTTCTGAATAAATATTTTTCGGGCGCTTTCAATACGGCAAAAAATATTGTGCTTTCGGTACTTTTTACCCTTTTCTTTTCTGTATTGCATGTACAGATTTTATCCGGAATGGAGCATGTTTTTCATGTTTTTTTATTTGTGGTAAATATTTTATGTCTTTCAAATCTTAAAAGCAGATATTCTGTTTTTGGATTTTACCTCACCTTATTATTGATGGGGTTGGTGCGTTTTGAAAGCATGTTTTATTTTGTGATTCTTGCTTTTCTGTTTATTTTAATTAAAAAATGGAAGGATGCTTTTGGGATTTTGCTAATAGGCTTTATCCCGATTGTAGTGTTTTGTTATTTTAATTATCAGCATGATGGCTATTTATTCCCGAATTCAGTAATTGTAAAAGGAATGAAGTTTACTTTTGACTCTCATTTTCCACATCAGCTGAAAACTGTTTTTTTTGATAATTTTTTAATGAATATCAGCTTTTATAAAATTGGATTCTTTCCGATTATGATGTGTTTGATTTTCATTATCAGAGATTTTAGAACAAAGAATTTTCAGCTGATAATTAAAGATCATTTTTTACTGATTGTTATTTCTTTACTGATGGTCTGTCATTCCATGTTTGCGGATCTTAAAGGGATGTTCAGGTATGAAGCTTATATTCTTACGGGTTTTTCTATGGCTTTGATTCCTAAACTGAAAGGCTTGTTTGAGCATTTCAGAACCTACATTAAAAAGGAATTTATAATTTCAGGATTGGTCTTGGCAAATATTTTTTTATTGGTATATAAATTTTCCTTCGCTCACAAAATGCTGATTGACGGGGGCAAAAATATTTATGAACAGCAAATTCAGTCTGCTAGATTTCTGCACACCTACTATAATAAATCAAAAGTTGTTGCCAATGATATTGGAGCTGTTACTTATTATACAGATATTCATTTGCTTGATATAGCGGGTTTAGGTTCAAAGGAAACAATTGTCTTTAATGAAAATAAAAGGCATGCAGATTCTCAGTTTCAAAGTTTTCTAACAAAATATACCGCTGTAAATAATTATGATATTGCCATCATTTACGAAGCATGGCTTCAAACTCACATCCCCAAAAACTGGACAAAGGTAGCCGAACTCAAGATCAGTAATCCTATTACGGTAGCAAAAGATAAGGTGTCCGTTTATTCTGTTAATGGTAATAATCTGGAAGAACTTAAAAATAATATCAAAGATTTTCACTGGAACAGAAATGTTCATGTTACAATTGTTGATAAACCGTAAGTATCTGTTAATTAATTTTTAAATAAAAATATTATTTCTATATAACTGCTTGTTAATTAAAAAAATATTACTATTTTTGCACCCTAAAATAAAAAGCAATTAAATGCCTACTATTCAACAATTAGTAAGAAAAGGAAGAGCCACGCTTGCCAAGAAGAGCAAATCGGCTGCCCTAGATTCTTGTCCACAAAGACGTGGTGTATGTACGAGAGTATATACTACTACACCTAAGAAACCTAACTCTGCACTAAGAAAAGTTGCAAGGGTAAGACTTTCTAACGGTAAAGAAGTGAATGCCTATATCCCGGGCGAAGGACACAATCTTCAGGAGCACTCGATAGTATTGGTTAGAGGCGGAAGGGTGAAAGACCTACCGGGAGTACGTTACCACATCGTAAGAGGAGCATTAGACACTGCAGGTGTAAATGGAAGAACGCAGAGAAGATCGAAGTACGGAGCTAAGAGACCTAAACCAGGTCAGGCACCAGCTGCACCAGCAAAAGGAAAGAAAAAATAATCATTAAATAAGGTACAGAAACAATGAGAAAGACGAAAGCGAAAAAAAGACCGTTGTTACCAGATCCAAAATTTAATGATCAGTTGGTAACGAGATTCGTAAACAATTTAATGCTTGACGGTAAGAAGTCAATCGCATTTAAAATTTTCTATGATGCGTTGGATATCGTAGAAACTAAAAAAGGAGATTCTGAAAAAACAGCCCTTGAAATCTGGAAAGATGCATTAACAAACGTTATGCCTCACGTAGAAGTACGTTCTAGAAGAGTAGGTGGAGCTAACTTCCAGATCCCAATGCCAATCAGAGCAGATAGAAAAATTTCTATGGCAATGAAATGGTTAATTAGCTACTCTAAAAAGAGAAATGATAAGTCTATGGCTTTGAAATTAGCTAATGAGGTAGTAGCTGCTTCAAGAGAAGAAGGTGCTGCTTTCAAAAAGAAAACAGATACTCACAAAATGGCGGAAGCAAACAAAGCTTTCTCACACTTCAAATTCTAATCTGAAATGGGAAGAGATCTTAAATTTACAAGAAATATTGGTATTGCTGCTCACATTGATGCAGGTAAGACTACCACTACAGAGAGGATTTTATTCTATACAGGTGTAAACCACAAAATTGGAGAGGTTCACGATGGTGCTTCTACAATGGACTGGATGGAACAGGAAGCAGAAAGAGGTATTACTATTACTTCTGCTGCAACTACTTGTAACTGGAATTTCCCAACAGATCAAGGTAAGAAATTACCTGAAACAAAACCTTACCACTTCAACATTATCGATACACCGGGACACGTTGACTTCACTGTAGAAGTAAACAGATCTTTGAGAGTATTGGACGGTTTGGTATTCTTATTCTCTGCAGTAGATGGGGTAGAGCCTCAGTCTGAAACAAACTGGAGATTGGCTGACAACTATAAAGTTGCGAGAATGGGATTCGTAAACAAAATGGACAGACAGGGTGCTGACTTCTTGAACGTTGTAAAACAAGTAAAAGAAATGTTAGGATCTAATGCAGTTCCAATCGTTTTACCAATCGGTGCTGAAGAAGATTTCAAAGGAGTTGTAGACTTAATTAAAAACAGAGCGATCATCTGGGATGAAGCAGGACAGGGAGCAACTTATGAAGTAGTTCCGATTCCTGAAGACATGAAGGATGAAGTTCTTGAATATAGAGAGAAATTAGTAGAAGCTGTAGCGGATTATGATGAGACTTTGATGGAGAAATTCTTCGAAGATCCGGATTCAATTTCTGAAGAAGAAATCAACGAAGCTTTAAGAAAAGCTACTATCGATCTTTCTATTATCCCAATGACTTGTGGATCTTCTTTCAAAAACAAAGGAGTACAGTTCATGCTTGATGCTGTTTGTAAATATCTTCCTTCTCCATTAGATAAGGATAATATCAAAGGAACAGATCCAAGAACTGACGCTGATATCGAAAGAAAACCATCTGTTGAGGAGCCTTTCGCTGCATTAGCTTTCAAAATTGCTACTGACCCATTCGTAGGTAGATTAGCATTCTTCAGAGCTTATTCAGGAAGATTGGATGCTGGTTCTTATGTACTAAACACAAGATCTGGTAACAAGGAAAGAATCTCAAGAATCTATCAGATGCACGCAAACAAGCAAAATCCGGTTGAGTATATCGAGGCTGGAGATATTGGTGCTGCTGTAGGATTTAAAGATATTAAAACAGGAGATACATTATCTGATGAAAAGAACCCAATCGTTCTTGAATCAATGATCTTCCCAGATCCGGTAATCGGTATCGCTGTTGAGCCTAAAACGAAAGCTGACCAGGATAAAATGGGTAACGCTTTAGCTAAATTAGCTGAAGAAGATCCAACATTCCAGGTTAAGACAGACGAGGCTTCAGGACAAACAATCATCTCCGGTATGGGTGAGCTTCACTTGGATATCATCGTAGACCGTATGAGAAGAGAGTTCAAAGTAGAGGTTAACCAAGGTCAGCCGCAAGTAGAATACAAAGAAGCTCTTACACAAAAAGCTAGTCACAGAGAGGTTTACAAAAAGCAGTCTGGAGGTAGAGGTAAGTTCGCGGATATCGTATTCGAAATCGGTCCTGCAGACGAAGGAAAAACAGGTCTTGAATTCATCAACGAAATTAAAGGGGGTAACATTCCTAAGGAATTTGTTCCTTCAGTTGAAAAAGGATTCAGAGAAGCAATGAAGAACGGTCCTTTAGCTGGATTTGAGGTAGAATCTATGAAGATTACATTGAAAGATGGATCTTACCACCAGGTTGACTCGGATCAGTTATCTTTCGAACTTGCTGCAAAGTTAGGTTTCAAAGAATCTGGTAGAGCTGCTAAAGCGGTTATCATGGAACCAATCATGAAGCTTGAAGTAGTAACTCCTGAAGAGTACATGGGTGATATCGTAGGTGACCTTAACAGAAGAAGAGGTACTGTAAACGGTATGGACGACAGAAACAACGCTAAAGTTATCAAGGCTTTCGTTCCACTTTCTGAAATGTTTGGTTATGTAACTTCTCTTAGAACGTTATCTTCAGGTAGAGCAACATCTTCTATGGAATTCGAGAAATACGAAGCTGCTCCTACAAACGTTGCTGAAGAAGTAATCGCTAAGGCTAAAGGTTAATATTAAATTAGATTAAAATGTCACAAAGAATCAGAATAAAACTTAAATCTTACGATTACAACTTGGTAGATAAATCTGCAGAGAAAATCGTAAAAACGGTAAAGGCTACTGGTGCTGTTGTAAACGGACCAATTCCATTGCCAACCAACAAGAGAATCTTCACAGTGTTGAGATCTCCGCACGTAAACAAGAAAGCAAGAGAGCAGTTCCAATTATCAGCTCACAAGAGATTGATGGATATCTACTCTTCTTCTTCTAAAACTGTTGATGCTCTAATGAAATTAGAACTTCCTTCAGGAGTTGACGTAGAAATTAAAGTGTGATAATTGCATACTTTGCAATGATTATATAAAATCCGTTCCTTTCGGGGAGCGGATTTTTTATGTATTGTCATATTTTGTTTTTAGAAACAAGGTATAAAATGTAACTGAATTTAACATTTTGATTATCCACAAACTCATCTTTTTCGGCGGAGTTTTTGATGCTTTAAATCTCATTAAAACCAACGAAAATGGATAAGTCAGATAAAAGTTTTTTCGAGAAATTTTCAGACTGGGCAACAAAATTTACAGGAAGTTCCTACGCCTTCATCGGAGCAACCTTAATCGTTATTATCTGGGGTGCTTCAGGACCGATTTTTAAGTACTCCGAAACATGGCAGCTCGTAATTAATACCGGAACAACCATCATCACATTCCTGATGGTATTTTTAATTCAGAAAGCACAGAATAAAGACTCGAAAGCCATTCAGATCAAATTAAATGAATTGATCGCAGCTAACGAAAAAGCCAGCAACAGAATTGTGGATATTGAAGATTTAACGGAAAAAGAACTCGATCAGCTTCATTGTTACTATGAAAAACTGGCAGATTTTGCAGAAGAAGATGAAGATATCCATTCCTCACATTCTATTGATGCTGCCAAAAGAAATCAGGATTACAAGCACGATTTTTTCAGAAAAAAACATGAAGAATGGCTGCAGAAACAGAAACAAAAAAAGGAATCGATCTGATTCCTTTTTTTTATTAAACATTCTATTTCATAAAATACCCGAAATAAGAACAGCTTCCCATCAGATTTTTTGCAGTCTCTGTATCGGCATACTGTGTTTTCAGCATGGCAAAATAGGTTCTGTATTTCTGATTTTTAATCTGATCTAACTGCTTTTGGAAAGCATCCGTTTTCTCGCTCCATTTTGGATCCGAATAATCTACGTTCGAAGGATTTTTAGCTTCATACTGATAATATTTCCCTTGTTCCGCGCTTGCCATCTGAAACAGAATTCTTGCTTTCTGTTCTTTATCCGCTGATGTATTCAATGCTTTTTTATAATAATTAATTGCCAGATCAAAATTATCAGGTTCAATAAAAGTAGTACTTGTAAAGTTCTTGTAGTAGTACTGATATGGAGTTTCACTATCGGTACTCCAGAAATTATATTTTCCGCCATTCGTATTGTCAACATCCATCACAAATAACTGTCTGTAATATCCCAAAGAAGAAGTATTGTAAAGAAGATTTCCGATGAGCTGATTGGCTTTTGTTGATTTTTCGTCCTTACCGTTTCCTATTTTTTTAAGCTGAATTAAAGCATCTGCCAATTCAAATTTATTCATCATAGGTTTAATGAAAGAAAACTGAGAAAAATCTTCCTTCACCATACTTTCTTCTGGCGCACTCTGATAACTTTCCCAAACATTATGTCCGAAAACAAGATCCGAAATACTTCGGAAACCATTGTATTCTGAAGCTCCGTATTGATGAGGCGTTTTTTTCTGAGAATTCCCGTCCCAGTCATAATTGATTCTAGGAATTCCTGTGAAATTCTGAGCTTTTGTGTAGTATGATTTAGCCTTCTCAAAATCTGCCTGTCTCATGGCTCTGTCACCATAAATCACGGCAAAAAAGGCATCGATATTTCCTACATCATCAATATTTTTAGCAATAATCTGTTCCTCGAATTTCGTTTTGTTCGGCTTTCTGTAAAAATCTTCCACACTTTTTACCAGACTGGAGTTGGGATTGTACTGAAGATCAGAAAGCGTATTGCTCATAAGGAAAGATTTTCCGTCTTCACCCTGCAGGAAATAACGGTTGGCAAGAACATCTTTCAGGAAATCTTTTGTAGAAGGAACCTCACCATAATAATCATACTCTGTTTCCGTACTGTCTTTTTTAGGCTCTTCCGGTTTATCCACAAAATATTCAGCATAATCTTTCATTAAATGATCTTCGAAATCCGCATCAATTTTAGGCTGGGAAACGATATCATTCAGAACCTTCATTCTTTTAATCTGTTCCTGATATTCGGGATTGCTGGTTTGAATGTCTGATAAAATCTCTGTACTGGCTTTATAATCTTTCTTAAGGAACTTAAGATAAGCATCTGCAATTTGCCAGTATTCATCCTTAGATTTTTCTTTCGTTTTGCTTGTGAATTTTTCAAGATCATCTAAGAAATCTTTCGTCTGATCGTCATAGTAATAATTATTCTTGTTGAAAACCGGAATTCTGTTCGGGTTGTCCAGCAATTCATCATCGCTTTGATCGGCTTTCATTTCAGTACTCGTTTTATCTTTAACTCCGAATAACTTCTTAAAAAAGCGCACAATTTTCTGCCAAAACGATATTTTTTCCTCTTTAGGAGCTTCCGTAACTTCAGTTTTTGGCTGATCCGCTGTAGTGTTTGCAGAAACTTTTACCGTAGATTTTTCATTATTGTTGGTGTAATAATAAATCGGAAGATAGTTTCTTTCCAGTTCATTGATGCTCCTCACCGCCATCACTTTCAGAATTTCAGAATCAGGATCTATTTCAAACATTTTTTCCATGATCGGAATCGGATTGTTGAAATCCTCATAGCCTAAAAGAAAATAAGCCATGTTTTTTTCTTCATTCGTTCCCGCTCTTTTCATGATATTATTAAAAGAAGCAGTGTCCGAAAGTTTCATAGATACGAAGGCAGACTCTTTACGGCTTTTACTGTTCATAAAAACCTGAAAGAAATTCCAGTTGGCATCACTTTTCAGATCCAGTCCGCGTTGCGCACCCGCCAATTGATCGAGAGCCATAAAATAGGTTGCTCCTCTTGATTTTATGGGTTCAACATAATTCTTGAAAGCTTCAACCGCTGCTTCGTAATTTCTTGTATAATGGTTGAAACGCACCAACTGATATCCGTAACGCTGTTTGATTTCAGGATTTTTTGCTGAGTTGTAAAGAGAGGTTAATGTCGTGATCGTTTTATTGTAATCAAGATTTGTAGCATTTTGGGAGCTTTCGCTTTCACGGTAATAAAAAGAATCCGGACTTTCAACATAGTTGATTTTCATGTACGGTTCAAGATATTTTGCCTCAATCAGATAATCAATTGCTTCCTTATATTTAGAATAGAAACCAGATCCGAGTTTTGTAAGAAGCTGATTGTTGGTGCTGCCATTTTTCAGAGCGTTCAGATCATTGATGTTCATTTTATTCACCAGATAATCTGTTTCCGCGAAAGTCAGTTGATTATTAAAGAATTTTTTCCAGGCATCCACATTTTCATTAGGAATCTGGGATTGTTTAAAATCTGTATAAAATCTGGTGGAATAGCTGTGAAGGAAAGGCAGGTAAGATTTATCCTTGATGATACTCTGTGTAAACAGATTGAAATATTCATAATCAGGATCAGACCATGCGCACGCTTCAGTTTTACTGTAAAAAAGCGATAGAACCGCAAGCGAAAGAAAATACTTTTTCATTTTGTTAATGGTGTTTTTTTAAGTTTATAATTTTAATGAATGTATGTTTAGTTGAAATAAATCTTACGCCGTTTCGTTTAAAAAATCTGTAAGAGTTATCTTTTTAAGCATAATGCAATTTACGCAGAATTTTAATTGAATTTACAAGCTAAAGTTCTGACCTGTAACAAATTTACTGTCTAGCTGATAATAAATCATAGTAAAATTGTTTATTTTTTTCTCCAGAAAACGGATAACTTCCTGAAGCTGCTCATCTGAAATTTCTTCAATTTTAATTCTGAAACCTTTGTTCAGATAACTTCCGAAATAAAATCCGTCCTTTTGTATTTCAATTTCTGTGTCGGATATCCTTTTAAAATTGGGGTTTTTAAGATCATTTTCAGATAGAGCATTAATCAGTTTATGTTTTCCCAAATGGTTGGTTACAATTCCCCACGAATAAATCGGCAGGGCAACCTCAATCTTTTTAACAGGATAATCTTCCAGTTTGGAAAGATAATTTTTGAGTGTACTCACATCCAAAATAGAATTTTTATCTGAGTTTTCCAGCGGAGAAGAAGTGGAGTAGCACATCAGAAATACCTGCTCAACCGGTGGAATTCCCATGATATTTTTATCTTTTACCTGATGAAGACGAAGTGTACAGGTTACCGATTTTTTTGAAACCTCCTTTAATTTTTTCAGAAATTTAAAATAATCATCGCGGGTTCCTGCAGTCCAGTCGCAGTCAATTTGTATTTGATTGTCCGTTTTCAGCTGATATTCTGAAGACTTTTTTGTAATTAAATCATTAATGCTTTCTGCAAGAAACTGTATTTCCTCATTGGTGATGTTGATAAACGCACGGTTTGTAATAAAAACCGTCGGAACAATATTTTTGTCGGTGCTGAAACTCTGATCTTTTGTAATAACTCCGACAGGCTGAAATTTTCCATCCAATTTATCAACATCAAAAAATCGGGTATACAAATAAGGATCAGTTGCTTTATGTAAAACGTCTTTCTCTGTTTTGTCTAAAGCCAAACGGGTTTTCCAGTAATAAAAAGTATACGGATGAGACTGTTTTTTACCACAGGAAAAGACGAGAAATAAAATTAACAGAAGTTGATAGACTTTCATCATTGATATAATATTCCTGAGCATTCGCAATTCGTTTTTTCTATTTCAGAAACTGGACAGCAATCGTCGGATCTTTTCACTTTTCCGTTTTCATCCGTCAGATAAATTCTTTCTTTATCAAATTTCACGTAAAATGTTTCATTATAGGTTTTAAAATAAACTTTCATTACTTTCGGGTTATATTTTCCGGCATTGATTTCTTCCTTGGTTTCTGTTCCGTCTGCCTGATTGATCTGTACAAAACCGAAATAGACATCGCCGTTATCTTTGATGTTAATATAATAGCTTGGTGTTCCGGAGCCATTTGTTCCATCTTCTATATTGAAATCTTTTTTCCCTGAAAAAGGAGCTTTGGACTGTGCAAATGACAGGAAGCCTAAAAGAAGTGTGAGTAGAAATAAAAGTTTTTTCACAAGTGAATTTTTCCCAAAATTAAAAATATCCTATCAAAAATTACACCGTAAAATCACGGTAATTACTTTTATACAAGATTTTGTAAAGTTTAATTTAACTCTTTGTTTAACTTAGCGATGAAACTAAACGCAAAGAAAGACAAAGAAAATTCAAATTATTAACACCGTAGATTTAGATAAACAAAGGCATTTCACTTATTTTCGAAAAACAAAATTTTTTTAATAAAAGCAAAAAACCACCTCAAAAAGAGATGGTCTGTACATCACTAACAATTAATTTTTAAAATACCGTTGCAGCTAATTGAATTCTTGCGAACTTATTGGAAGGATTCCACATTGCCATCATGGAAACAGGCAGGCTGTAATGATCTGTGATTTTTACGGTCTTACTAGCCTTCACGCCTACATTTACAATATCAAAACTGTTTTCTCCGTTTCCGTAAAGAAATCTTTTGTCATTTAAGGCAAATCCGGCTCCTACAAACGCGTCCAGATTTACTTTTTTATCTTTAATGACAGGATAACTCGCCTGAATATATGTTGAATATTTATTCTTTTTATACGTTCCGTCAGATTCCAGAACCACTTCTCCCGCGTTAGCTCCTCCATACAGCATAATATCTGCTTCAATATTTAAAGGAAAAGAAGCACCAAATGTATAATTCGTTCTTAAATCAATAATATGCGCTGTTCTCCTGTTGGAATAATTAAAAATATCTTCCGAAGCCACCGCAGTGTTTATATTTCTTGAATTAAATAAATCCCACAATCCAATGTAAAATCTTCCGTTGGAAAACTGTATATAATAATTGATTTCTTTATAATGCGTATTGTCTTTGTCGTCCGTTAAAGCAGATGCACCCCAAATCCCGACCTTCCATTTTTTTTCTTTATCCAGAGCGTAAGAAAGATTTCCCATCACAACCGGTTTATCGGTAATAATTAAACCTCTCCAAAGATGGTTATTCTGAATGTTTGCCGTAAAATCCAGCCTGCTTTCTTCCGCTGTTTCTTTATTTTCCTGGGCAAAAAGAGTTCCTATACCTGATAAAATCAGGCATAAATAGATTAGTTTTTTCATAAAGTAAAGTGTTGTTAGCTCAGAATTCCGTGAAGTAACGCAGCAAGTCCTGCTCCGATGATTGGTCCTGCAATGGGAATCCATGCGTAACCCCAGTCACTGCTTCCTTTTACCGGAAGAAGTGCATGCATAATTCTTGGTCCGAGATCTCTTGCCGGATTAATAGCGTAGCCTGTAGTTCCTCCTAAAGAAAGACCGATTGCCCAGACCAATAAAGTAACCGGTAAAGCTCCTACACTTCCTAATCCTATTTTTGCTGTCGGATCATTATTTAAAGTCATGCTTGGATCTGCGAAATGAAAAATCACGAATACCAAAACGAAAGTCCCGATAATTTCGCTGATTAAATTGGAAACAGGTTTTCTGATCGCAGGTCCTGTACTGAAACATGCAAGTTTTGCCCCTTCGTCTTCCGTAATGGCAAAATGATCTTTATTGAATATCCAGACCAGAGACGCACCTAACATTGCCCCGATCATTTCTCCGGCAATATAGGTGGGAACCAGATCCCATGAAAATTTTCCTGCGAAAGCCAGACCTAAAGTCACTGCGGGATTCAGGTGCGCTCCGCTGACAGGTCCTGCAACGGTTACCCCCACAAAAACTGCCAGAGCCCAAGCGGTGGTAATTACAATCCAACCGGAGTTGTTTCCTTTTGTGCCTTTCAAAACAACATTGGCAACTACGCCGTTTCCTAAAAGGATCATCAGCATTGTGCCGATTATTTCTGCTGTAAATGGAGTCATAGTTTTATTTTAAAAAAATTAATCTTCGATCCAGTTTTGAGAACGCTGTACTGCTTTTGTCCACGTTTTCACCATCTTTTCCACTTTTTCTTTTTCCAGTTGCGGGTGGAAATCTTTATCAATGATCCATTGAGACTGTATTTCATCAATGTTTTTCCAGTATCCGACCGCAAGTCCGGCAAGATAAGCTGCTCCCAAAGCGGTTGTTTCCAGAGTTTTTGGTCTTGTAATCTTAAATCCGAATAAATCTGACTGAATCTGCATCAGCAAATCGCTTGCAGAAGCTCCGCCATCTACTCTTAATTCTAAACTTTCCGTTCCGGAATCAGCTTCCATTGCTTTTACAATATCATACACCTGAAAAGCAATACCTTCCAAAGTCGCTCTTGCGATATGCCCGTTTGTGGTTCCGCGGGTTACGCCAACGATATTTCCGCGGGCATACTGATCCCAGTGAGGAGCGCCTAAACCCGTTAATGCAGGAACAAAATACACACCGCCATTATCATCAACCGATTGTGCCAAAGTATTTACTTCCTCTGCGGAACGGATTAATTTTAAACCGTCTCTCAGCCACTGAATCGCTGCACCTCCTACAAAAACACTTCCTTCCAAAGCGTAATTCACTTCTCCATTAATTTTCCATGCAACGGTCGTCAGTAAATTGTTTTTAGATAAAACGGCTTCTGTTCCAGTATTCATTAAAAGGAAACAGCCTGTTCCGTAGGTGTTTTTTACCATTCCCGGAGTCGTACACATCTGTCCGAATAATGCAGCCTGCTGATCTCCCGCAATTCCTGCAATCGGAATTTTTGTGGAGAATAATGTAGTAGCTGTTTCTCCGTAGATTTCACTGCTTTGTTTTACTTCCGGTAAAATCGCTCTTGGAATATTGAAGAGTTCCAGTAAATCATCATCCCATTCTAAAGTATGAATATTCAAAAGCATGGTTCTGCTTGCATTCGAAACATCGGTGATGAACATCTTTCCGCGCGTAAGTTTCCAGACAAGGAAAGTGTCTACTGTTCCGAAACATAATTTTCCTGATTCTGCTTTTTCTCTTGCGCCTTCTACATTGTCTAAAATCCACTTCAGTTTTGTTGCTGAAAAATAAGCATCCAGTACAAGACCTGTTTTTTCTTTAATTTTCTCCGCATGTCCCTGTTCTTTTAATTCGTCGCAGTATTTAGATGTTCTTCTGTCCTGCCATACAATGGCATTATATACAGGTTCTCCGGTTTCTTTATCCCAAACAATTGTGGTTTCACGCTGATTGGTAATTCCGATGGCAGCAATTTCCCGACCGGAAATTCCTGCTTTGGCAATGACTTCCGCCGCTACGGAAACCTGTGAAGACCAGATTTCATTGGGATCGTGTTCTACCCAACCCGGTGTAGGAAATATCTGTTCAAAACTTTTCTGAGAAACAAATTCAATTTCTCCGCTGTGATTGAATAAAATGGCTCTCGACGAAGTCGTACCTTGGTCCAGAGCGAGAATCAACTTTTCACTCATGCTGTGATCGTAAATTAAGGTTAAATGGATCTTGGAGAATAAGGAGTCAGTAAATATCCTTTCGCCAATTCGATAAATTCTCTTTCCTGTTCAACTGCCCATTCCGCAGAATGTCCGTTTTCTTTTGCAATGATCTGTGCAATCTTGTGCGCGCTGTCGATTGCTGCTCTTGCATCTAAAAATAAAAGCCGGACTCTTCGTGCTAAAATATCCTCAATGGTTTGTGCCATTTCGCTTCGTATTGCCCAGACTGCTTCTGCCATAGTGAAGGGATGATCAGGATGTATTTTTTCTGACAATTCAGGATTGTTCTGCTGTAGTTTTTTTATTTCAGGAATATCGGCTCCGTAAACATATAAATGATTCGTTCTGTCTACCGTTTCGGGTTTCACATTTCCATGTATCGAAAGATGTTCTGTTTTGGAAGTGGTTATTCCGAGGTTATGAACTTTCATGGCTTCATCAATCGTGTCTTCCGCCATTTTACGGTATGTCGTCCATTTTCCTCCGATAATCGAGATGAGTCCCGTATCTGAAGTAACGACTTTATGACTTCTGGAAACTTCTTTTGTGCTTTTGCTGCCGTCTTTCGGAGCTGCGAGAGGTCTGAGTCCTGCGAAAACAGATTTTACGTCTTCGCGAGTTGGTTTCTTTGCTAAATATTGTCTTGCCGTATTCAGGACAAATTTAATTTCATCTTCCAAAGCTCTTGGCTCAAAACTTTCGTTTTCCAGTAAAGTATCTGTTGTTCCTACCAAAGCTCTGTCGTGCCACGGAACGACAAATAAAACCCTTCCGTCCGAAGTTTTAGGAATCATGATGGCATCATCACTTTTCAGAAACGATTTATCCAGAACCAAATGAATTCCCTGACTTGGAACGACGAATTTTCCGTGTTTCGGGTTGTTCATATTTAAGATATCATTCGTGAAAACTCCGGTTGCATTAATAACAACTTTCGCTTTGATTTCGAATTGCTGTTTTGTAAACTGATCTTCCGCAACAACACCGATGATCTTATTGGAGTCATTTTTCATCAGATTAATCACTTTTACGTAATTAACCGCTGTTCCGCCTTTTTCGATAATGGTCTGTGTTAAGTTGATCGCCAGTCTTGCATCGTCAAACTGCCCGTCCTGATAAACCACTCCGCTCGCCAGACCTTTTTGTTCGATGGTCGGAAGTTTCTCTACGGTTTTTGATTTGCTGATGTATTTCGTTCTACCCAAACTTAATTTTCCGGCAAGAAAATCGTAAACCGAAAGTCCTATTTTATAATAAATTCCTTCCCACCAAGTGTAATTTGGAATAATAAAAGACTGGTTTTTTACAACGTGTGCTGCATTTTTTGCCAGTAAACCTCTTTCTTTTAAAGCTTCTTTTACCAAGCCTATATCTCCCTGTGCTAAATATCTTACGCCGCCGTGTACCAGTTTTGTACTTCTGCTGGAAGTTGCTTTTGCAAAATCGTGAGATTCTAACAGTAACGTTTTAAATCCTCTGCTCGTTGCGTCCAGTGCCGAACCTAATCCACTCGCTCCTCCGCCAATGATGATAAAGTCCCATTCTTTAACGGTGGATAATTTGCTGAGTTCTTCGTTTCGTTTCATAATATTTCGTTATGTTTCGTTTTCAAAGTTATAAATTAAAAACGAAACCAAAAAGAAAATAAATGAAATTTTTCGAATCAAAATAAAAATGGTATTTTTGAGAAAACGAAACATAATGGAGAAATTGCTTCCAAGGCATAATGATATTTTAAAGGAATTAGACGAAAAAGATCATATTCTGGTTCAGGATCTTTGTGAGAAATTCAATGTTTCGTCGGTTACGATCCGAAAGGATCTGAATTACCTTGAAAGTCTGGGATTGCTGTTCCGGAATCACGGAGGAGCAAGTAAGCAGGTGAGGTATGCGTACGAAAAAAATGTAGATGAAAAGGAAAATATCAATGTAGAGGCTAAAAAGAATATTGCGAAAGGTGCGCTTTCTCTGATTCAGGAGAACGACTGTATTATTCTGGCTTCAGGAACCACGATGCATTATCTTGCGCGTATGCTGGTTAATTTTGGCCCGTTGACGGTTCTCACATCTTCTTTACGGGTTGCGATCGAGCTTTGCAATAATCCGAATATTAATATTATACAATTGGGAGGAGAGGTGAGAAAAAGTTCGACTTCCATTGTAGGTTCCATCTCTGAGACGATTCTGAAACATTTCTCGTGCAATAAATTATTTCTGGGAGTAGACGGAATTGATATGGATTTCGGGATCAGTACTTCGAATGCTGCGGAAGCTCATCTTAATCAACTGATGATTGAATGTTCGGATAAAGTAGTGATTCTGGCAGATTCTTCCAAGCTGAATAAAAAAGGTTTCGGAAAAATCGCTGATTTGGATAAAATTGACTTTCTGATTACAGATGGTGATATTTTAGACGAGGATAAAAATAAACTTGAAGAGATTGGCATCAGTGTTATTGTAAAATAAATACGGCGTAATTTTTTAATTCAAATAATTATTGTCTTTTTTTTATATTATTCGCAATTAATTTTGATTATAGAATGTTTATTTATATTTTTAAGGACGCATATGCAGTCTCCAATCATAAAATATGAATAGAATGTCTTATAAAATTACATTTTTTACTTTTTTATTCTTTTTTGCAATTGTTAATTTTTCCGCTCAGGAAAAGGTAAATATTGATGATGTTGAATCCAGATATGTATATCTTTTGAAATATCAGATTGATTCTCTGGATAAATCCAGTTCTAGTGAAGAGTATTTTATTTTGGAAAGGGGAAAAGAGAAATCTCAGTTTATGGGAGTAACTTCATATAACAGAGATTCTTTAGCTGGTGGAGCAAACCGTTTTGCTTTTGGTCTTGATCCTAAAAGTTTACCTAAAACCAACTTTACTTTTCGAGTCATTAAAAACTTTGAAAAAAACAATATTTCTTATTATGATTATATTATTAAGGACAATTTTATTTACGAAGAAAAGCCTGATTTTAACTGGAAGATTACCGGTGAAACAAAAGAAATAGGAAATTTAAAATGTCAGGCTGCGTTGGTTACGTATGCGGGACGTGATTATAAAGCGTGGTTCACGAACGAAATTCCGGTTTCTGATGGTCCTTATAAATTTTATGGTCTTCCGGGGCTGATTGTGGAGATTGAGGATTCTAAAAAACAATATACGTTCGAGCTTGTGAGCTATAAAACCTTTTCAGAAAAGCCTAAGATGTGGATTTCCAAAAAGAGAGTTAAAGGAAAAACGGTAAAGAAATCTGAATTTTATAAAGCATTTAAAAATTTTCATGAAAATTTCGTCTCTGAAATTGCTAAAGGAGGTTTTAGTTTCGATTCAGGAACAGAGCGACAGATAAAGGATAGGATTAAAAAGAAAAATAATCCGATTGAACTGGCTCCTTAATTATTCAGTCATTAAGTCACACCATTTCCTTCTTATGGCTATTTCTTTCGTTTTTGCAAAAAAGTCTGTAAAGTGAATAATTTTGACATCATTTAAAAATTCGTGATCTTAAGATTTTTCTGTAAATGATTAAAAATCAAAATATTTTACTGAAAATATTTGTCAGTTATAAAAATATTCATAAATTTGCACACTCATTTTAGGGGCGTAGTATGCCTATATTCAAAAGTAGAAATTACTTCAGACCTCCAAAAATGGTGATAAATAAAGGATAAATTTTATTATAACATAAACAATGTCAGGTATTATTGGTAAAAAAATCGGTATGACTTCTTTGTTTGACGAAGCAGGGAAAAATATTCCTTGTACAGTTATTCAGGCTGGTCCATGCTCGGTTTTACAGGTCAGAACCATTGAAAAAGACGGTTATAAGTCAGTTCAATTAGGTTTCGATGACAAGAGTGAGAAGAACGTTGGTAAAGCGTTAGCTGGTCATTTCAAAAAGGCTGGTTCTGCTCCTAAAGCTAAATTGGTAGAATTCTACAGAGAATTCGTTGATGAAGTAAAAGTAGGAGAAGAAGTAAAGGTAGACTTGTTCAACGAAGGAGAATTCGTAGACGTAACAGGTACTTCAAAAGGTAAAGGCTTCCAGGGTGTTGTTAAAAGACACGGATTTGGAGGTGTAATGCAGGCAACTCATGGTCAGCACAACAGACTTAGAGCTCCAGGTTCTATCGGTGCAGGATCTGACCCTTCAAGAGTATTCAAAGGGATGAGAATGGCTGGAAGAATGGGAGGTAAGCAGGTAACTGTACAAAACCTTCAGGTATTAAAAGTGGATCAAGAACAAAATCTTTTAGTAGTAAAAGGTGCTGTTCCGGGAGCTAAAAATTCTTATGTAATTATCAGAAAATGGAACTAGTAGTATTAAATACATCAGGAAAAGAGACCGGAAGAAAAGTAACTCTAGACGAAACAGTATTCGGAATTGAGCCAAATCAGCACGCGGTTTACTTAGAAGTTAAACAGTACCTTGCTGCACAAAGACAAGGGACTCATAAAGCAAAAGAAAGAAGCGAAATCACAGCTTCTACTAAAAAACTTAAGAAGCAAAAAGGATCTGGTTCTGCTAGATATGGTGATATTAAATCTCCAACTTTCAGAGGAGGAGGTAGAGTATTCGGTCCAAAACCAAGAGACTACAGATTCAAATTGAACAAAGCTCTTAAGAGATTAGCTAAGAAATCTGTTTTATCTCAGAAAATGAGAGACAACAGCATTAAAGTTTTAGAAGATATGAGCTTCGAAGCTCCTAAGACTAAAGATTTCATTACTTTATTAGATGCATTAACATTAAACGGTAAAAAATCTTTGTTCATTCTTCCTGAAGCTAACAAGAATGTGTATTTATCTTCAAGAAACTTACCTAAGACTAAAGTAATGAACTTCAACGAAGTGAGTTCTTACGATTTAGTAAACGCAGGTGAGATCGTATTCTTCGAAGGTGCAGTAGAAAAATTCCAGGAAAATTTAAAGAAATAAATCATGTCTATTATCATTAAACCAGTTATCTCAGAAAAGGCTAATTACCTTACAGATTTAAGAGGTTCTTATTCTTTCTTGGTAGATACTAAGGCGAATAAAATCCAGATTAAGAAAGCTGTAGAAGCGGCTTATGGTGTAAAAGTAGCAGACGTTAATACAATGATTTATGCTCCGAAGGTTTCTTCGAAATACACTAAAAAAGGTCTTCAAGTAGGAAAGACAAACAAATTGAAAAAAGCGGTAATCAAACTTGCTGAAGGTGAGGTTATCGATATTTTTGCTGTAAATTAATTATAATTATAAATAATAGTAATGTCTGTTAGAAAATTAAAACCTATCACCCCGGGACAGAGATTCAGAATTGTAAACAATTTTGAGGAAATTACTACTAACAAACCAGAGAAATCTCTAACAGTTGGTATTAAAAAGTCAGGTGGACGTAACCAAACAGGTAAAATGACCATGCGTTACACCGGAGGTGGACACAAAAAGAAATACAGAATTATTGACTTCAAAAGAAACAAAGCAAACGTTGAAGCAACTGTAAAATCTGTAGAATACGATCCAAACAGAACTGCATTTATCGCTTTATTAGAGTACGCAGACGGAGAGAAGAGATATATCATCGCTCCAAACGGTATCAAAGTAGACCAAAAAGTAGTTTCAGGTGAAAGCGTAGAACCTAACGTAGGTAACGCAATGAAATTGAAAAATATTCCATTGGGTACTGTAATTTCTTGTGTTGAAATGAAGCCTGGTCAAGGTGCTATTTTAGCAAGAAGTGCTGGTTCTTCAGCGCAATTAACTTCAAGAGACGGGAAATATGCAATCATTAAATTGCCTTCAGGAGAATCCAGAATGATCCTTACTGAATGTATGGCAATGATTGGATCTGTTTCCAACTCTGATCACCAATTAACTGTATCAGGTAAAGCTGGTAGAAGCAGATGGTTAGGTAGAAGACCAAGAACAAGAGCGGTAGTAATGAACCCTGTAGATCACCCAATGGGAGGTGGTGAAGGACGTTCTTCTGGAGGTCACCCAAGATCTAGAAACGGTAAACCGGCTAAAGGTTACAAAACTAGAAAGAAAAACAAAGTGTCTAACCGTTACATCGTATCTAAAAGAAAATAATTATGGCAAGATCACTTAAGAAAGGACCGTTCATTCATCATACTTTAGATAAGAAGGTTCAGGCAAATATAGAGTCTGGTAAGAAGACAGTTATCAAAACTTGGTCTAGAGCATCTATGATCTCTCCGGACTTCGTAGGACAAACTATTGCTGTACACAACGGGAAATCTTTTATCCCTGTTTATGTTACAGAAAACATGGTTGGTCACAAGTTAGGCGAATTTTCTCCAACAAGATCTTTCAGAGGTCATGGTGGTAACAAAAACAAAGGAAGCAGATAATCATGGGATCAAGAAAACAAGATAGCGCAATCGCAAGAAAAGAAGCTAACAAAGACGTTGTTAAAGCTTCATTAAATAACTGCCCATCTTCTCCGAGAAAAATGAGATTAGTTGCTGATATCATTAGAGGAGAGCAAGTAGATAAAGCTCTTTATATCCTTAAATATTCTAAGAAAGAAGCTTCTAACAAATTAGAAAAATTACTTCTTTCTGCAATTGCTAACTGGCAAGTGAAAAACGAAGGGGCTGACATTGAGGAAGCAAACCTTATCGTTAAAGAAATATTCGTGGATAGTGCAAGACAATTGAAGAGACTAAGACCAGCTCCGCAAGGTAGAGGGTACAGAATCAGAAAAAGATCTAACCACGTTACATTAATCTTAGGTAATAAAGAAAACTAAATCAAGGTATGGGACAGAAGACAAATCCAATTGGTAACAGATTAGGTATCATCAGAGGATGGGATTCTAACTGGTTTGGCGGAAACGATTATGGAGACAGAATCGCGGAAGACTACAAAATCAGAAGATACCTTGAAGCTAGATTATCTAAAGGTGGGATTTCAAGAATTTATATTGAAAGAACATTAAAATTAGTAACAGTTACAATTACTACTGCTAGACCGGGACTTATCATCGGTAAAGGAGGTCAGGAAGTTGATAAACTGAAAGAAGAGTTGAAAAAATTGACTAAAAAGGATATTCAGATCAACATCTTCGAAATCAAAAGACCAGAGCTTGATGCAGTATTAGTTGCAGACAGCATTGCTAAGCAGATTGAAAACAGAATCTCTTACAGAAGAGCTGTTAAAATGGCGATGGCAGGTACAATGAGAATGGGTGCAGAAGGTATCAAAGTTCAGATCTCTGGTAGATTGAACGGAGCTGAAATGGCAAGATCAGAATCTTTCAAAGAAGGAAGAATTCCATTGTCTACTTTCAGAGCAGATATCGATTACCATATCGGTGAAGCACTTACTCAGTACGGAAAACTAGGAGTAAAAGTTTGGATCATGAAAGGTGAAGTTTACGGTAAAAGAGAACTTTCTCCATTAGTGGGACAACAGAAAAAAGGAGGTCAGTCAGACAGAAGAGATAACAGAGGAGGAGACAGAGACAACAGAAGACCTAGAAAAAACAACAACAATAACAATAATAATTAAAATTTTAGATTAGAAATTTTGAATTTTAAATTACCGTTACTTTTTTAAAATAAAAAAAATCTAAAATCTAAAATCTAAAATCTAAAATTTAGAAATTATGTTACAACCAAAAAGAACCAAGTTCCGTAGAGTTCATAAGATGAAAATGAAGGGGAATGCCCAGAGAGGTAGTCAACTTGCTTATGGAACTTTCGGAATCAAGGCGACAGAAGGTGCTTGGATCACTGCAAGACAAATTGAAGCTGCTCGTATCGCTGCGACAAGATATATGAAGAGAGAGGGACAACTATGGATTAAAATTTTCCCGGATAAGCCAATTACTAAAAAACCAGCGGAAGTACGTATGGGTAAAGGTAAAGGTGCTGTGGAATATTGGGTAGCTGTAGTAAAACCAGGTAAAATTATGTTCGAAATCGGAGGTGTACCTTACGATATCGCTAAGGAAGCTTTAAGACTTGCGGCACAAAAATTACCAGTAGTTACTAAATTCATCGTTGCTAACGATTTTGTTAAACCTCTTTAATCTTTGAATACAATGAAAAAAGCTGATATTAAAAATTTAAGCGCGGGTGATATTCAAGCTCAATTAACTGAAGCAAAAGCTCAATATTCTAAATTGAAATTGGCTCATGCGATCAGCCCAATTGAAAACCCGATCCAAATCAGAGATTTGAGAAAAACAATCGCTAGACTAAACACTGAGTTAACTAACAAACAATAATTTCATTTTAAAATGGATAGAAATTTAAGAAAAGAAAGAATCGGAGTGGTTTCCAGCAATAAAATGGAAAAAACTATTGTTGTTAGTGAAACTACGAGAGTAAAGCACCCGATGTACGGTAAATTCGTATTGAAAACGAAAAAATATACTGCACACGACGAGAACAACGAATGCGCAGAAGGAGATACAGTTTTAATTCAGGAAACTAGACCTTTGAGCAAGAACAAGAGATGGAGATTAGTAAGAATCATTGAAAAAGCTAAGTAATAATGTTACAAACAGAATCAAGATTAAAAGTTGCTGATAACACAGGTGCTAAAGAAGTATTGGTTATCAGAGTTCTGGGAGGAACCAGAAGAAGATATGCTTCAGTTGGTGATAAAATCGTTGTTACTATCAAAGATTCTACACCATCAGGAAACGCTAAAAAAGGTCAGGTATCTAAAGCTGTAGTAGTAAGAACTAAAAAAGCAGTAAGAAGAAAAGATGGTTCATACATCAAATTCGAAGACAATGCTTGTGTATTGCTAAACGCAGCGGGAGAAATGAGAGGAACTCGTGTTTTCGGACCGGTTGCTCGTGAGTTGAGAGACAAAGAATATATGAAAATCATTTCATTAGCTCCTGAAGTACTTTAATATTTAAAATTGTAAAAAAATGTCAAAGTTAAAAATAAAAAGAGGAGATAACGTAATCGTAACTACAGGTAAGAAAGGTCTTAAAGGTGGTACAGGTGAAGTTATTGAAGTGATCAAAAAAGAAGGAAGAGACCCAAGAGTAGTAGTTGCAGGACTTAATATCGTTAAAAAACACGTTAAGCCTTCAGCTTCAAATCCTCAAGGAGGAATCGTTGAAAGAGAAGCTTCTATTCATATCTCAAACGTAGCTTTAGTTGGAAAAGACGGAAAAGCTATTAAAGTAGGTTACAAAATCGAAGGAGATAAGAAAGTAAGAATCAACAAAAAAACGGGTGAAACTTTATAATTTTAAATAACACATGGAATATATAGCAAGACCCAAAAAAGCATATAAAGAAACGATTGTTCCTGCAATGATGGAAGAATTCGGATACAAATCTGTAATGCAGGTACCTAGATTAGAGAAAATTGTTTTATCTCAAGGTTTAGGAGATGCTACAGCAGACAAAAAAATCATCGATTATGCTGTTGAAGAATTAACGAACATCACTGGTCAGAAGGCTGTAGGTACGATCTCTAAGAAAGACGAAGCTGCTTTCAAATTGAGAAAAGGAATGCCTGTAGGTGCTAAAGTTACTCTTAGAGCGAATAAAATGTATGAGTTCTTAGACAGATTAACTTCTTCTGCATTGCCAAGAATCAGAGATTTCTCTGGAATCAAGGCTGATGGTTTCGACGGTAGAGGGAACTACAACTTAGGGATCACTGAGCAGATCATCTTCCCTGAGATCGTAATCGACAAAGTGAAAAAAATCCAGGGGATGGACATCACTTTCGTTACTACTGCGAAAACAGATAAAGAAGCGAAAGCATTATTAACTCACTTCGGTTTACCATTTAAAAAGAACTAAGAAATGGCTAAAGAATCAATGAAAGCGCGTGAGCGCAAAAGAGAAGCACTAGTTGCTAAATACGCTGCTAAAAGACAGGCTCTTAAAGAAGCTGGTGATTACGAAGGACTTCAAAAATTGCCTAAAAATGCTTCTCCTGTAAGATTACACAACAGATGTAAACTAACAGGTAGACCAAGAGGATACATGAGAACGTTCGGTATTTCCAGAGTAACTTTCAGAGAAATGGCAAACAACGGTCTTATCCCGGGAGTTAAAAAAGCTAGTTGGTAATAATTACTAATTAAAAAATCGGGACAATTAAGTTGTCTGGATACTAAAGATAAAAATATCAGACCGAGATTTCTGAGGTCTGATATTTTACTCTTCAAGTCCTTACAATACTGATTGTTCTTTAACCAATAATTTATAAAAGAAAAATGGTAACAGATCCAATTTCAGATTTCCTAACAAGAGTAAGGAACGCACAAAGCGCAGGCCACAAAGTGGTGGAAATTCCTGCATCGAAAATCAAAAAGGAGATTACTAAGATCTTATTCGATCAGGGGTATATCTTAAACTACAAGTTTGAAGATAGCGCTGTTCAGGGTACGATCAAAATCGCTTTAAAGTACGACAAACAAACCAACAAACCAGCTATCAAGTCTATCCAAAGAGCTTCTAGACCAGGTTTGAGACAGTACAAAGGTTCAGGAGAACTTCCAAGAGTACTAAACGGTTTGGGTATTTCTATCATCTCTACTTCTAAAGGAGTAATGACTGACAAGAAAGCTAGAGAAGAAAAAGTAGGCGGTGAAGTAATCTGCTATGTTTATTAATTTTTAATCACAGGAAAATGTCAAGAATTGGTAAAGCAATTATAACAGTTCCAGCAGGAGTTACAATCACTGAAAAAGATGGTGTGGTAACTGTAAAAGGTCCTAAAGGAGAACTTACTCAGGAGCTTACAGCAGGAATTACTATAGAACAGAAAGATGGAGAACTGAATGTAAACAGACCATCTGATGCTAAACAACACAAAGCGCTTCACGGTTTATACAGAGCGTTAATCAACAACATGATTGTTGGTGTAAACACAGGTTTCGAAAAGAAACTGGAATTAGTAGGGGTAGGATACAGAGCTTCTCATGCAGGTCAAAAACTTGAGTTAGCTTTAGGATTCTCTCACGGTATCGTGCTTGAACTTCCAAACGAAGTAAAAGTAGATACATTGACTGAAAAAGGTAAAAACCCAATTATTACTTTAACGTCTCACGACAACCAACTTCTAGGGATGGTAGCTGCAAAGATCCGTTCTTTCAGAAAGCCTGAACCATACAAAGGTAAAGGGGTAAGATTCGTAGGAGAAATTGTTAGACGTAAAGCTGGTAAATCTGCTTAATAAATTATAAGTATTATGGCATTAAGTAAATTAGAAAAAAGAATAAGAATCAAAAGAAGAGTAAGAGGAAAAATCTCCGGATCTTCTGAATTGCCAAGATTATCTGTATACAAAAGTAATAAGGAAATTTACGCTCAGTTAATCGACGATAACAGTGGAAAAACTTTGGCTTCTGCTTCTTCAAGAGAGAAAGGAGTTGACGCTAACGGAACTAAGACTGAAGTTTCTGCTGCTGTAGGTAAAGCTATTGCTGCTAAAGCTATCGCTGCAGGAATCGAAAATATTGTATTTGATAGAAACGGATTCGTATATCACGGGAGAATTAAAGCTCTAGCGGATGGTGCGAGAGAAGGTGGACTTAAATTCTAATCATTAAATTTCGGAAAATATGTTAGGACTAGATAATATAGAAAGAGTAAAACCGGGAGGATTAGAACTTAAAGATCGTCTCGTAGCTGTTAACAGAGTAACAAAAGTAACTAAAGGAGGTAGAGCTTTCGGATTCTCTGCTATCGTAGTTGTAGGTAACGAAGATGGAGTTATCGGTTACGGATTAGGAAAATCTAAAGAGGTTGCTTCTGCAATTGCTAAGGCAGTGGAAGACGCTAAGAAAAACCTTGTGAAAGTTCCTGTAATGAACCACACAATTCCTCACCAGACTACTGCTAGATACGGAGGTGCAGATATCTTCTTAAGACCTGCTTCTCACGGTACAGGTCTTATCGCCGGAGGTGCGGTAAGAGCGGTATTGGAGTCTGCTGGTATTCATGATATCCTTTCAAAATCTAAAGGATCTTCTAACCCTCACAACGTGGTGAAAGCTACTTTCAAAGCGTTATTGGACATCAGAAGACCTGAAGAAATCGCTAGAATGAGAGGAGTTTCTCTAAGTAAAGTGTTTAACGGTTAATATATAAAACAATGGCAACAATCAAAGTAAAGCAAGTAAGAAGCGCTATTGGAAGAACAAAAACCCAAAAGAGAACGCTTGAAGCATTAGGATTTAAGAAACTTCACCAAGTTGTAGAACACGAAGCTACTCCTTCTATCTTAGGAATGATAGCTGCAGTTAGTCACTTACTTGAAGTTCAAAAATAATTTTTAAAATAATTTTAAAATGAATTTAAACAACATAAAGCCAGCTGCAGGATCTACTTTCAATTCAAAAAGAATTGGTAGAGGACAGGGTAGCGGAAAAGGAGGTACTGCTACTAAAGGTCACAAAGGACAGAAAGCAAGAGCTGGTTATTCTCAGAAGATCGGTTTTGAAGGAGGTCAGATGCCTTTACAGAGAAGATTACCGAAATTCGGATTCAAAAACGTAAACAGAAAAGAGTTTAGAGGAGTTAACCTTGATACAATCCAGACTTTAATTGAAAATAAATCTATCACAGGAGATATTACAAGAGAAGTTATGATTGAGAATGGTTTAATTACTAAAAACGAATTAGTGAAAATTATGGGTAGAGGAGAATTGAAATCTGCGGTTTCAATCTCTGCTGACAAATTCACTAAATCTGCTGAAGAGCTTATCGCTAAAGCAGGTGGAAAAGCAATTACCTTATAATAATCACTAATGAAAGAATTTATACAAACCCTCAAAAATATTTGGAGTCTTAAAGAACTTAGAGATAAAATTCTCTTTACTTTAGGAATTATCCTTGTGTATAGATTCGCATCTTATATCTCATTACCTGCAATTAACCTTGCGGAAGTAGGGGATCTCTTAGAGCATTATAAAAATCAAGGCGGTAACAAGCAAGGAGCAGGTCTCCTTGGCTTGCTTTCGTCGTTTACGGGGGGAGCTTTCAGCCACGCTTCCGTAATGGCGTTGGGTATCATGCCTTATATTTCTGCTTCTATTATTGTTCAGTTGATGGGAATGGCTATTCCTTATCTTCAGAAGCTTCAGAAAGATGGAGAGTCTGGTAGAAATACATTGAACCAGATCACAAGATGGTTAACAATCGGAGTTTGTCTTGTACAGGCACCTTCTTATTTAACATCGATCACTCAGTTGTTTTTACCGTATGCTCAGTTCTCATCTGCATATTATGTAGAGCCAAATTCTATTATGTTCTGGTTGCCAAGTATTGTTATTTTGGTTGCTGGTTCAGTATTCGCAATGTGGTTAGGTGAAAAAATCACCGACAAAGGTATCGGAAACGGTATCTCTATCCTTATTATGGTGGGGATTCTTTCAAGATTACCGGAAGCATTCGTTCAGGAAATGGCAGTGCAGAACGGAAAAGGTGGAATGGGATCTATCATGATCCTTATTGAAGTAATTTTCTGGATGTTGGTTGTTCTTTTAGCTGTGGTATTATCCGTGGCTGTTAGAAAAATCCCTATTCAGTATGTAAGCAGAGCTCAGGCAAGAGGAGGTGTAAACAGAAATCTTATGCAGGGAGCGAGACAGTGGATCCCATTGAAAGTGAATGCAGCCGGTGTAATGCCGATTATCTTTGCTCAGGCATTGATGTTCGTACCTGGTTTATTGACGAAAGTGGATGAGTCCAATACTTTTCTTGCAGGTTTCAAGAATGTTTTTAGCTGGCAGTACAACGTATTGTTCGCGCTATTAATTATTATCTTCTCGTTTTTCTATACTGCAATTACAATTCCGGTGAACCAGATGGCTGATGATTTGAAGAGAAACGGAGGTTTAGTACCGAAAGTAAGACCCGGAAAAGAGACGGCTGATTATTTAGATGATATTTTATCAAAAATTACCTTGCCAGGTGCAATATTTTTGTCTATCTTTGCAATCCTTCCGGCAATTGTGCATGGAACCTTTGTTCAGACAGATGCGTTCGCCCTATTTTTCGGGGGAACATCACTATTGATTATGGTGGGAGTAATTTTAGATACCGTTCAACAGATTAATACTTATCTGCTGAACCATCACTATGATGGCTTAATGCAGTCTAAATTATCAAGAACGACTGGATATTAATTTATGGCGAAACAAAAACATATTGAACAAGACGGCGTTATTACGGAAGCACTTTCGAACGCCCAGTTCCGTGTAGAGCTTGAAAATGGGCATGTACTCATCGCTCATATTTCTGGTAAAATGCGAATGCATTATATTAAACTTTTACCTGGTGATAAGGTGAAATTGGAAATGTCTCCCTACGATTTAACAAAAGGGAGAATTACATTTAGATATTAAAAACAATCTGCCAAATGGAGCATCCGTTCCATTTGGCTATTGTTAAAAAATAAATACTATCAAAATGAAAGTAAGAGCATCAATTAAAAAAAGAAGCGCTGATTGCAAAATCGTACGCAGAAAAGGTGTACTATTCGTAATCAACAAAAAGAACCCAAAATTTAAACAAAGACAAGGCTAAAATTAAATTATGGCGAGAATTTCAGGTATTGATTTACCAAAAAACAAAAGAGGCGTTATCGGTTTAACTTACATCTACGGGGTGGGAAGAAGCACTGCTTCAGAAATCCTTAAAGCTGCCGGTATCAGCGAAGACAAGAAAGTCAACGAATGGAATGACGATGAATTGGCTGCAATCAGAACATACATCTCTGAAAACGTAAAAGTAGAAGGAGAATTAAGATCTGAAGTGCAATTGAACATTAAGAGATTAATGGACATAGGATGCCAACGAGGAATACGTCACAGACTTGGATTACCTTTAAGAGGCCAGAGAACGAAAAACAACTCTAGAACCCGTAAAGGAAAGAGAAAAACTGTTGCTAACAAGAAAAAAGCTAGTAAATAATCGTTAGGAATTATGGCAAAACAAACTAAAGTAGTTAAGAAAAGAAAAGTAAAAGTTGAAGCTATTGGTGAAGCTCATATTCAGGCTTCTTTCAATAACATCATCATTTCTTTAACAAATAAAAACGGAGAGGTTATCTCTTGGGCTTCTGCCGGTAAAATGGGTTTCAGAGGTTCTAAAAAGAATACTCCATTTGCTGCTCAGATGGCAGCTGAAAATTGCTCTGCTGTAGCTCACGAAGCTGGATTAAGAAGAGTAAAGGTGTTTGTGAAAGGTCCGGGAGCAGGTAGAGAATCTGCTATCAGATCCATCCACAATTCAGGAATTGAAGTTAGCGAAATCATTGATGTGACTCCTATGCCGCACAATGGATGTAGACCACCAAAAAGAAGAAGAGTTTAATTTTTAGAATTTACCCATTATGGCAAGATATATTGGACCTAAAACTAAGATTGCTAGAAAGTTTGGTGCTGCAATCTACGGAGATGACAAAAACTTCGAGAAAAGAAAAAACCAACCGCCAGGACAACACGGTCCTAACAAAAGAAGAGGTGCTAAAAAATCTGAATACGCAGTTCAGTTAGCTGAAAAGCAAAAAGCTAAATATACTTACGGTATTTTAGAAAGACAGTTTGCTAATTTATTCGACAAAGCACACAGAAGTAAAGGGGTAACAGGTGAAGTTCTATTACAACTTTGCGAATCCAGATTGGATAACGTAGTATACAGATTAGGTTTTGCTAAAACAAGATCTGCTGCTAGACAGCTTGTTTCTCACAGACACATTACTGTGAACGGAGAGCTGGTAAATATTCCATCTTATTTGCTAAAAGCAGGTGATGTAATTGCGGTAAGAGAAAAGTCTAAGTCTCTTGAAGTGGTTACAAACGCATTAGCTTCTAAAGCAAATTATGAGTGGTTACAATTCAACGATGAGAAGAAAGAAGGTACTTTCGTTTCTGCTCCTGAGAGAATCCAAATTCCGGAAGACATCAAGGAACAGCTTATCGTCGAACTTTACTCTAAATAATTTTTTAATCAAATTTTTGCTCAACCCAATAATATGGCAATTTTACAATTCATAAAACCCGATAAAGTAATTTTACTTAACTCTGATGAATTTAGAGGTCAATTCGAATTCAGACCACTAGAACCAGGTTTCGGGCTTACAATCGGTAATGCTTTGAGAAGAGTGTTGCTTTCTTCTCTGGAAGGTTATGCTATTTCATCTATCAAAATAGAAGGTGTAGAGCACGAATTTTCAACTATTCCAGGAGTAATTGAAGACGTTACCGAAATTATTCTTAACCTTAAGCAGGTGAGATTAAAAGCTACGGCAGAAAACCAATCGAATGAGCAGGTTGTTGCTAAAGTTTCAGGTCAAACGGTTATTACTGCTGGTGATTTAGGTAAGTCTGTGAACGGATTTGAGGTATTAAACCCGGATTTGGTGATCTGCAACCTGAACAGTGATGTAACTTTCGAAATTACTTTCAATATAGAAAAAGGAAGAGGGTATGTTCCTTCTGAACAAAATAAGTCAAACAATGCACCGGTAGGTACTATTGCGATAGACTCTATTTTCACGCCAATCAAGAAAGTACAGTATAGCATTGAAAATTATCGTGTAGAGCAAAAAACAGACTACGAAAAACTTGTATTAGATATAGAAACTGACGGATCTATCAGTCCTCAGAATGCTTTAACAGAAGCTTCTAAGATATTAATTTATCACTTCATGCTGTTCTCAGATGAGAGAATCACGCTTGAAACGGAAGCCGTAAAAGCATCTATCCAATATGATGAGGAAACTCTTCATACAAGACAACTCCTTAAGTCTAAATTAGCAGATATGGATCTTTCCGTAAGAGCCCTTAACTGTCTGAAAGCGGCTGAAGTGGAAACTCTTGGAGAATTGGTTTCTTACAGTAAGTCTGATTTGATGAAATTCAGAAATTTTGGTAAAAAATCTTTGACAGAACTAGAAGAATTAGTGCATTCAAAAGGTCTTAACTTCGGTTTCGACGTTGCAAAATATAAGTTAGACGCTGATAAATAATTAATAATGAGACACGGTAAAAAATTCAATCACTTAGGAAGAACAGCTTCTCACAGAAGTGCTATGCTTTCTAATATGGCTTGTTCTCTAATTGAGCATAAAAGAATCAACACTACTGTTGCTAAAGCTAAAGCTTTGAGAGTATATGTTGAGCCTCTATTAACAAAAGCAAAAGAAGATACTACACACAACAGAAGAATTGTTTTTTCATATCTTCAAAATAAAGAAGCAGTTGCTGAATTGTTCAGAACTGTAGCTCCAAAAATCGCTGAGAGAAACGGTGGTTATACAAGAATCATCAAGACAGGATTCAGACCAGGTGATGCTGCTGATACTGCTCTTATCGAATTGGTAGACTTCAATGAGCTTTACAATCCAAATGCGGAAGAGAAAAAAGCGACAAGAAGAAGCAGAAGATCTGCAACAGCTAAGAAAGAAGCTGTAGTAGCTGAAGCTCCTGTAGTAGAAGAAAAAGCTGCTGAGCCAACGGCTGAAGCTGCAGATTCTACAGAAGAAAAAACTGAAGAATAATATTCATCAGATATAAAAAGAAAAACCGTTCAGCTCTGAACGGTTTTTTTATGCTTTATATTTTGGTTTTTACTAGCTGGATGATGTTGTTTCCCTGATCAAGAATTAAGCTGTCCCTTTTTACTGTAGCTTTCATATCCATTTTTTCGTAGATGGTCTCACTTCCGTTGGATTCTACTTTATTTAATATGAAAGTTTTATTATTACTTCTTATGCTCATTGTTTTTTCTTCATAATTAAAAACAACTTTTGCGAGGCTTCCGTCGGTAGCTTTGTATACATAATCTGTTTTTATACTTTTCTTACCATTAATATCCGTATCATAACTTATTGTAGAGTCTACTTTACCGTTATCTGCCAAGATAGCTTCCGAATCGTTAGCTTTTATAACATTTTTATTCCCTTCTTCACTTTTTTTGCAGCTTAATAACGATAGAGAAATCGCTGAAATAGCGATGAAAAGTACATTTTTCATGATTTTAATTTTTTAATATATTGATTGTTAAATATTTTCGTTTGTAAAATAATTTTTACTAAATTTAATAAAAACAAAAACTAAACCAAAAAGCCATGAACTCAAACTCTGAAAATTACACAAAAGGGTAATTGATTCTGTTTTGATTTCTGTTGAAATTTGTCTTAAACAAAATTACCGACATGAGCATTTCCATAGCCATAGTAGAAGACGAAAAAAACTACAACAATGCGTTGAAGAAAGTCATCAATTATCAGGATGACATGAAAGTCGTTGCGCAGTTTTTTGATGGAAATGAAGCTTTAAAAAATCTTTCTGATATTTCTCCGGATGTGGTGATGATGGATATTCAGCTACAGGATATGCTCGGTATTGAAATTATCGAAAAGCTTAGGAAGGGATTGCCTCAAACACAGTTTATCATGTGTACCAGTTTCGAGGATGATGAAAAAGTCTTCAATTCCTTAAAAGCCGGCGCAATGGGCTACCTTGTAAAAGGCGAAAGCATGGATAAGATCCTTTCCTCAATAAGAGATGTCTACAACGGTGGTGCTCCCATGAGTTTCTCGATTGCCCGAAAAGTTCTCAGCCACTTCGAAAGAAAGCTCCCCGAAATAAAAGGCTATGATGAACTTACGGAAAGGGAAAAAGAAGTACTGGAACTTTTATCGCAGGGATTGCTCTACAAAGAAATCGCCGATAAAAAATTCATCAGCATCGATACCGTTAAAAAACACGTCGGAAACATTTACAGAAAACTCCACGTTAACAACAAAGTGGAGGCTATTAATAAATTTAACCATTTTAAAAACTGAGAATTATGGGTGTCAAATTGAATTTGGAAAGTAACAATCTTTTAGATCTATATCAAATTATAGGACGAAAGGATATTGTAAAAATGTTTATTTCTAAGCCAATAAGTTTAGAAAGACACATGGATGATAAAAAAAGATTTGAAGAATATTTTACAAAGCAAAGGCTATATTTAAAAAATGAATTTCTAATTTTAAAAGATGAAATTAATAGAATTATTAATAAGGCTATTAATGATGGAGTAAACAATTCATATATGCATATTTTTTTCATTGAAGAGAGTAGGGACTTAAATCTTATTTTTAGATTTTCAGATACTAAGAAATTTGATACTACTGGTGGTACATTAGAATTAGGAAATGATAATGCGTACTTATTGAAGAGTGATGGGACTGTTACACAGTTAGATTTAGCGACCACTAATTTTACGAGTATTGTTGAAAATTATAGAAATGGGAATTTAAATAATTTAATTAGAGCTGCACTCCCAAAGAATTTAAGCATGATAACTGAATATATAACTTATGATATGACGCAGATCCGAAGCTTTAATGATTTTGAAGAAGATTTAAACTTCGAGCTTGTATGTTCACTTGATGATCATGATGCTGATTTAACAACACCTAATATTTTTAGATTAGGATTAAATGTTTATATAAGAGACTTTGATAGATTACATCATGTAGAAATAGATATTGAGAGTAGAAAGATAGAACTTGTTTATTCTGGGTACTATGATTTAGGAAACTTAAAACCTTAATGTTGATAATACATTATTTAGACACTATCCCGTAAAGTGTGTAAGTAGAAAAGTTAGGCTTGGATTTTATAATCTGAGCCTTTTTTCAAAAATAAGC